>NZ_JBSGDD010000038.1:0-60808 GCF_053602195.1 Kitasatospora sp. NPDC004531
CCGCCGCGAACGGGGCGATCTTCGCCTCCGCCAGCGAACGCACCGACTCACGGAGCATCTCGTGCTCCTCGCCCAGCCGGTAGAGGTCGAAGTCCGCTCCGGAGTTGCCCGCCATCTGCTCTGCCCCTTGCGCTAGTTACCGCCGAGTAATGAACCGGGGCCATCCTAGGCTCGCGGGGCCCGTCAGTCGACGCTGTCGCCGAGGGTGTCCGCGCTGGTGCGGTGCTGGGCGAGGTACTCGTCCATCCGGTCGCCGCGCATCGCGTCCCAGAGCAGGCCGGCCGCGCCGCTGTCCATCCGGACCACGGACTGGCCGTCGACGGAGTCGAAGCCGCCGAACGGGGCGTTCAGGAAGTGGACGCCGTCGGGGCGCACCCCGCGCAGGCTCCAGGCGAGGTCGTAGAGGTCGGTGTTGCTGAGCCGGTCGTCGACCGAGACCACGTCGCCGACGGTGCCGAGCAGGCCGGTGAGCCTGCCGGGGCTGGAGAGGGTGCCGGAGTCCATGGTGCGCAGCATCAGCGCGCGCAGGAAGTTCTGCTGGCGCTTGGTGCGGTCGAGGTCGCCGTTGGGCAGGCCGTGGCGTTCGCGGACGTAGAGCAGGGCCTCGGCGCCGTCCATGTGGTGGGTGCCGGCCAGCCACTCGCGGGCGTCGCCCTTGGCCTCGATGGTGCGCGGGATCGTGATGTCGACGCCGCCGACGGCGTCGGTGAGGGCGCGGAAGCCGTTCCAGTCGATCACCGCGACGTGGTCGATCCGGATGTGGGTGAGGTCCTGGACGGTCTGCACCATCAGTGCGGGCCCGCCCCAGGAGTAGGCGGCGTTGATCTTCGCGTTGCCGTGCCCGGGGACGGGCACCCAGGTGTCGCGCGGGATGGACACCACCGAGACCGACTTCCGGTCGGCGGAGATGTGCATCAGCATCATGGTGTCGCTGCGCTGCGCGCCGAGCTGCCAGGCCGGGGCCTTCGCGCCCTGCCCGGTGGTGGCCTGGTCGGCGCGGGCGTCCAGGCCGACCAGCAGGAAGGTCTGGCCGGTGTGCGGGACGGCGGTGGGCTGCCCGGCGGCGCCGGTGGGGAAGGCGTTCGGGATCCGTTCCACCGAGGACGCGTAGTGGTCGGCCGTCCACGCCAGGACGCCCAGGCCGCCGCCGAACAGCACCAGCAGCACGGCGAGGGTCCACAGCAGCAGCCGGCGGCCCCGGCGGCGGCGCGGCGCGGTGTCGGCGTCCGGCCCGGTCTCGTCGAAGGAATCGTCGTCGCGGTCGAAGATGCTGAGCGGTGCCTGGTCCTCGTCGGCCCGGTCCGGCCGGTCCTCGGCAGTCATGCGCGCATTGTGAACCTTTCGTACGGGCTTTCGGGCGGAAACCGTGAAATCGGCGGATCCGGCAGGTGACAGCGGTACCGATACCATCTGTGCGTGCGGCCGTCGCACTGCCTGAACGGCCCGAACGAAGGGAACGCCCGTGGCTCCGCGCATCACGGTGATCGGTACCGGCTACCTGGGCGCCACGCATGCCGCGTGCATGGCCGAGCTCGGCTTCGAGGTCCTCGGGCTGGACATCGACCGCGACAAGCTGACGGCGCTGGCCGCCGGCCGGGTGCCGATGTTCGAACCCGGGCTGTCCGAGCTGCTGCTCAAGCACGTGGCGGGGCACGAGGGCTCGACCGGGCGGCTGCGGTTCACCGACTCCTGGGAGGAGGTGGCGGCCTTCGGCGACGTGCACTTCGTCTGCGTGAACACCCCGCAGCGCAAGGGCGAGTTCGCGGCCGACATGAGCTACGTGGACAGCGCGGTGGACTCGCTGGCCCCGCACCTGGACCGGCCCGCCCTGGTGGTCGGCAAGTCCACCGTGCCGGTGGGCTCGGCGAACCGGCTGGCGGAGCGCCTGGCGGCGCTGGCCCCGGCCGGCGAGCAGGTCGAGCTGGCGTGGAACCCGGAGTTCCTGCGCGAGGGCTTCGCGGTCGGCGACACCCTGCACCCGGACCGCCTGGTGGTGGGCGTGCGCAGCGAGCGCGCCGAGCAGGTGCTGCGCGAGGTGTACGCGGGCCCGATCGCGGACGGCGTGCCGTTCGTGGTGACCGACTTCGCGACCGCCGAGCTGGTGAAGGCCGCCGCGAACTCCTTCCTGGCCACCAAGATCTCGTTCATCAACGCGATGGCCGAGGTCTGCGAGAGCGCCGGCGCGGACGTGGTGCAGCTGTCCAAGGCGCTGTCCTACGACGCCCGGATCGGCGGCAAGTTCCTGAACGCCGGGCTCGGCTTCGGCGGCGGCTGCCTGCCCAAGGACATCCGGGCGTTCATGGCCCGGGCCGGGGAGCTGGGCGCCGACCAGGCGCTGACCTTCCTGCGCGAGGTCGACTCGATCAACATGCGGCGCCGCTCCCGGATGGTGGAGCTGGCCCGCGAGCAGTGCGGCGGCGGCTTCCTGGGCCGCCGGGTCGCGGTGCTGGGCGCGGCGTTCAAGCCGAACTCGGACGACATCCGGGACTCGCCGGCGCTGAACGTCGCCGGGCAGATCCAGCTGCAGGGCGCCCAGGTGACGGTGTACGACCCGAAGGCGATGGACAACGCCCGCAAGATGTTCCCCAGCCTGTCGTACGCGTCCTCCGCGCTGGAGGCCGTGCAGGGCGCGCACGTGGTGCTGCACCTGACCGAGTGGCAGGAGTTCCGCGAGCTGGACCCGGCGGAGGTCGGTGCGCTGGTCGCCGAGCGCCGCCTGCTGGACGGCCGCAACGTGCTGGACGGCGAGGCCTGGCGGGCCGCCGGCTGGACGTACCGGGCGATGGGCCGGCCGTTCGCGGAATGACCGCTCCGGTGGCGTCGTTGGCCCTGGCATGAGCTACGGAGACGACGCCACCGTCCGGAAGATCCTCACCTCCTCGGGCGACACCTGGGCCGTGGTCGGCCTGTCCACCAACACCGGGCGCGCCGCGTACGGGGTGGCCCGGGTGCTCCAGCAGGCCGGCAAGCGGATCGTGCCGGTGCACCCGAAGGCCGAGACGGTGCTCGGCGAGCAGGGCTACGCCTCGCTCGCCGAGATCCCGTTCCCGGTCGACGTGGTGGACGTGTTCGTCAACTCCGAGCTGGCCGGCGAGGTCGCCGACCAGGCGGTGGCGAAGGGTGCCAAGGCCGTCTGGTTCCAGCTCGGGGTGGTCGACGAGGCCGCCTTCGACCGCACCCGGGCCGCCGGGCTGGACATGGTGATGGACCGCTGCCCGGCGATCGAGCTGCCCCGCCTGTAGCGGTGCGTCAGGCGCCGACGGGGAAGGCGATGTCGCAGACCTCGTCGGCGGGGGCGGCGCTCGCCCAGTCGGCGAAGTACACCTCGCGGCCCGGGCCGGTGCGCCGGGTGCCCGCCTGCTCCATCCAGGCGCACACCGCGTCGTAGGCGGACAGGATCTGCGGGTACTCCACCTGGGCCTTGGTGATGGTGGTGTACGCCTCCCGGTGCGCCGGCTCGATCCGGTGCGCGGCGGTCAGGCCCTCCGCGCGGGCCGGGTCGATCGGGACGCAGACCTCGACCGGGCCGTCGTTGTCCTCGTCGACCTGGCCGTGGTAGATCACGAACGGCGCGGCGGCGACACCGCCGTGGGCCGCCGCGATCGCCGCCAGCCGCTCGGTCGCCTCCGGGATGAAGGCGTCCAGCTCCTGGGGCTTGGCCCGGCGCTGCTCGGTGAGCACCAACTGCTCGGGCACGTCACGCTGTTCGATGCGGTACATCTCGTCGATTCCTTCCAGACCGCTGAGTTGGACGCGGAGGTGATCGGCCAGCGCCCGCTGCGAGACGGTGCGCCGTTCCACGGCCGCCCAGTACCCGGCGACCCGCTCGGCCGCCGCGGGGCCCGGCAGGGCGAGCACCTCGGCGACCGTGGCGAGCGGCATGTCCAGCCCGCGCAGCCGGACGATCAGCCGCGCGGTGGCCAGCCGGCCGGCCCGGTAGTACCGGTAGCCGGTGTCCGGGTCGACCCGGTCCGGCGGCAGCAGGCCCTGCCGGTCGTACAGTCGCAGCGCCTTCGGCGACAGCAGGCCCCGGCGGGCGAACTCGCCGGTGGTGAGCAGCCGTTCTTCCTCCACGCCGGTCAGCGTGGGGTCTGCCCCAGGGGCAGGGTCAAGCCGGTGGTTCACGCGCCGTCCAGCTGCTCCCGGGTGGCGATCGACGGCCCGCGTTCGGCCCGCAGCCGGCCGGCCACCGTCTCGGCGTCGCGCAGCACCCGGACGGCGTTGTGCCAGGTGAGCTTGGCGAGGTCGGCCTCGGACCAGCCGCGGTGCAGGAGTTCGGCGAGCAGCGCCGGGTAGCCGGCCACGTCGTCCAGGCCGGCGGGGGTGAACGGGGTGCCGTCGAAGTCGCCGCCGATGCCGAGGTGGTCGATGCCGGCGACCTCGCGCATGTGGTCGAGGTGGTCGGCGACGTGCGCGACGGTGGCGATCGGGCGCGGGCGGGTCTCGGCGAAGGCCCGCTGCACGGCCCGGCCCTCCGGGGAGGTGTCGAACGGGCTGAAGCCGTGCGCGGTCATGTTGGCGTCGGCGGCGTACGTCCACTCGATCGCGTCGGCCAGCACGAACATCGGCACGAAGGTGACCATCGCGACGCCGCCGTTGCCGGGCAGCGCGGCGAGCACGTCGTCGGGGATGTTGCGCGGGTGGTCGCAGACCGCGCGGGAGGAGGAGTGCGAGAACAGCACGGGGGCCTCGGAGACCCGCAGCGCGTCGCGCATGGTGTCGGGCGAGACGTGCGACAGGTCGACCAGCATGCCGAGCCGGTTCATCTCCCGGACCACCTCCTCGCCGAACCTGGTGAGGCCGTTGTGCACGGGCTTGTCGGTGGCCGAATCGGCCCACGGCACATTGGAGTTGTGGGTCAGCGTCAGGTAGCGCACGCCGAGCTCGTACAGCGCCCGCAGGGTGGCCAGCGAGGAGTTGACGGAGTGCCCGCCCTCGGCGCCCATCAGCGAGGCGATCCGGCCCTCGGCGCGGGCGGCCTCCAGGTCGTCGGCGGTCAGCGCGAGCCGCAGCTCCGCCGGGTGGCGCTCGGTCATCGCCCGGACGAAGTCGATCTGCTCCAGGGTCGCGCTGACGGCGCCGTCCCCGGCCAGCTCGGCGGGCACGAACACCGACCAGAACTGCGCACCGACCCCGCCCGCGCGCAGGCGGCCGAAGTCGGTGTGCAGCCGGTGGCTCTGATCGGCCGCCAGGTCGACGGCGTCCATGTCGTAGCCGGCGATGGCGCGCATCGCCCACGGCAGGTCGTTGTGGCCGTCCACCACGGGGGCGGTGCGGAGGACGGCCCTGGCACGCTCGATCAGTTCGGGAGTCATCCTCCCGTTCTACTACGTACTACTGCTTGCCGAAGCCGAACGATTCGTTTCCCGCCACCTTGGCCCGGAGCTTGCGGCCCTTCTCGGTCGCCTGGCTGTTCAGCTCGGCCTGGAACTCGACCATCTTCTCGGCCAGTTCGGCGTCGAACGCGGCCAGCATCCGCACCGCGAGCAGCCCCGCGTTGCGCGCCCCGGCCACCGAGACCGTCGCCACCGGCACCCCGGCCGGCATCTGCACGATCGACAGCAGGCTGTCCATCCCGTCCAGGTACCGCAGCGGCACCGGCACCCCGATCACCGGCAGCGGCGTCACCGACGCCAGCATCCCGGGCAGGTGCGCCGCCCCGCCGGCCCCGGCGATGATCGCCTTCAGCCCGCGCCCGTGCGCCCGCTCCCCGTACGCCACCATCTCCCGCGGCATCCGGTGCGCCGACACCACGTCGACCTCGTACGGAATCTCGAACTCGTCGAGCGCCTGCGCGGCAGCCTCCATCACGGGCCAGTCGGAGTCCGAGCCCATCACGATGCCGACAAGGGGTGCCTGGGTCATAACAGTCCTTTCATGGGTGCCCACGGCATCGGCCGGGGCGAGGACGCCACCTGACGCAGTGTCAGTGGCGGGTTCTAACGTGTGGGTCGTGAGTGCCGTTCACGTCAAGCGGGCGTTCCGGTTCCGCTTCTACCCGACCGATGCGCAGGCGGCCGAGCTGCTGCGCACGTTCGGATGCGTGCGTCTCGTCTACAACCGGGCGCTGGCGGCCCGCTCCGAAGCCTGGACGGCTCGCGGCGAGCGGGTGGGCTACGGCGCGACGTCGGCGATGCTGACGGCCTGGAAGCGGACCGAGGAACTGTCGTTCCTCACCGAGGTGTCCTCCGTTCCCCTGCAGCAGGCCCTGCGGCACTTGCAGGCGGCGTTCACCAACTTCTGGCAGAGGCGGGCGAATCACCCCCGGTTCAAGTCGAAGAAGCGGTCTCGTGACAGTGCCGAGTACACCCGCTCCGCATTCCGCTACCGGGACGGACGGCTGACGCTGGCGAAGATGGCCGGGCCGCTCGACATCGCCTGGTCGCGGCCACTGCCCGAGGGCGCCGCCCCGTCCACCGTGACCGTCTCGCGGGACGCGGCGGACCGGTGGTTCGTGTCGATGCTGTGCGACGACCCGGGCGTCCGACCGCTGCCGGCGGTGGACACGGCTGTGGGACTGGATCTCGGCGTCACGTCCCTGGTGACTCTCTCCACCGGCGAGAAGATCCCCAATCCCGGGCACGAACGCGGCGCCCGGAAACGGCTGGCCAGAGCCCAGCGAGCGCTCGCACGCAAGGCGCCGGGATCGGCGAACCGGGAGAAGGCACGACGCAGGGTGGCCCGCCTCCACGCGCAGATCGCCGACCGCCGCCGGGACCACCTGCACAAGCTCACCACTCGACTCGTCCGCGAGAACCAAACGGTCGTGGTCGAGGACCTGCCGGTCCGCAGCCTGCTCAGGAACCGGCGGCTCTCCCGCGCGGTCGCGGACTGCGCCTGGAGCGAGCTGCGGGCCATGTTGGCGTACAAGTGCGCCTGGTACGGCCGCGAGCTGATCACCGTCGACCGGTGGTTCCCCAGCTCCAGGCTGTGCGGCGGGTGCGGAAGCGTCCGCGCCTCCCTGCCCCTGAACGTCCGCGACTGGACGTGCGACTGCGGTGCGGTCCACGACCGGGACGTCAACGCGGCACGCAACATCCTGGCCGCCGGGCCGGCGGCAGCAGCCTGTGGAGACGGCGTAGGACCTCAACGGAGCACTCCGGGCGGGCAGTCGTCGATGAAGCAGGAAGTCGTCCCACCGCCGCGCTCACGCGCGGCGGCTCGGTCGCGAGGCCGAGGGACCCCCTCCGAGGAGGAGGGGAAGGTCAATCGGTGATCGTTCCTCGCAGGTAGGCGGCCGCGTGGCGGGCGCGTTCGCGGGTGTCTTCGAGGGATTCCCCGGAGACGTTGACGTGGCCGACCTTGCGGCCGGGCTTCACGTCCTTTCCGTACATGTGGATCTTGAGGCCGGGGTCGCGGGCCATGCAGTGCAGGAAGGGGTGGTACATGTCGGGGTAGTCGCCGCCGAGGACGTTGACCATGACGGTCCACTTGGCGCGGGGGCGGGGGTCGCCGAGGGGGAGGTCGAGGACGGCGCGGAGGTGGTTCTCGAACTGGGAGGTGACGGCGCCGTCCTGGGTCCAGTGGCCGGAGTTGTGCGGGCGCATGGCGAGTTCGTTGACCAGGATGCGGCCGTCGCGGGTCTGGAAGAGCTCGACGGCGAGGTGGCCGGTGATGTCGAGTTCGCCGGCGATCCGGAGGGCGAGCTGCTGGGCCTCGTCGGAGAGGGCGGGGTCGAGGTCGGGCGCGGGGGCGGTGACCTCGGCGCAGATGCCGTTCTCCTGGACGGACTCGACGACCGGGTAGGCGACGGCCTGCCCGCTGGGCGAGCGCACCACGTTGGCGGCGAGTTCGCGGACGAAGTCGACCTTCTCCTCGGCGAGGACGGGAACGCCCGCGAGGAACGGGGCGGCGGCCCCGGCCTCGTCCTCGACGACCCAGACGCCCTTGCCGTCGTAGCCGCCGCGCACGGTCTTCAGGACGACGGGGTAGCCGTCGCCCTCGGCGGCGAACGCGGTGACGTCGGCCGGGTCGGCGACGATCCGGTGCCGGGGGCAGGGGACGCCGATGGAGTCGAGCTTGGCCCGCATGACGCCCTTGTCCTGGGCGTTGACGAGCGCCTCGGGGCCGGGCCGGACGGCGACGCCCTCGGCCTGCAGGGCGCGCAGGTGCTCGGTGGGCACGTGCTCGTGGTCGAAGGTGATGACGTCGCAGCCGGCGGCGAAGGCCCGCAGCACGTCGAGGTCGCGGTAGTCGCCGTACTCGGTGGTGCCGACCACCTGCGCGGCCGACTCCTGGGGAGTGTCGGCGAGGAGCTTGAAGCGGATGCCCAGCGGGATGCCCGCCTGGTGCATCATGCGGGCGAGCTGCCCGCCGCCGATGACTCCGACCACTGGAAAGTTCGCATTGCCCGCTACAGTCACGCGCTCCAGGATATCGGGGCCGGTCAGCGGCCCGACACCGGCGTGCGCGGGGGGCTCACGCACCGGGCGTGGCACGGAGCACTCTGTAGGTGCGGGTAGCCTGGTGCGCCGGATCGCACGTCGCGACTTAATCCGATCATGTGAAGCATACGGAGCAGCCCGGATGACGAGCACTACAGAAGCGCGCCCCTCGTTGAACCAGCGGCTGCGCGGCCTGTCCCTGGAAGCGGTCGGCTTCGCGGTGATCGGCGCCTCGGGCGTGGTGGTCAACTTCGCCCTGTTCTGGATCCTCAACAACGTCATCGGCCTGGCCTCGCTGCGCTCCAACATCGCGGCCACCCTGGTGGCGATCTGCACCAACTACCTGGGCTACCGGTACTGGCTGTACAAGGACCGCGACGCGGCCTCCCGCAAGCGCGAGATCACGCTGTTCCTGCTGTTCAGCGGCATCGGCATGCTGATCGAGACCGGCACCCTCGGCTTCACCCAGTACGTGCTGGGCCTGGACACCCCGTTCGAGAAGCTGGGCGGCAAGTTCCTGGGCCTGGTGATCGCCACCGTCTTCCGCTTCATCTCCTACCGCACCTGGGTGTTCAAGGCGATGCCGGAGCTGGAGGACCCCGAGGTGGTGCAGGAGGCCGAGCTGCTGCTGGCCGCCGAGGAGAACCGCTCGCTCAGCAAGTGACCTACTCGCCCGCGTGGGCGAGGAACAGCGCGAACACCGGCGGCCGCAGCGACAGCAGTTCGAGGCGGCCGCCGTCGGCTTCCGCGAGGTCGCGGGCGACGGCGAGCCCGATGCCGGTGGAGTTGCGGCCGCTGACGGCCCGTTCGAAGACCCGGTTGCCGAGTTCGCGGGGCACGCCCGGCCCCTCGTCCTGGACCTCGACGACCACCGAGCTGCCGGAGCGCCGGGCCCGCAGGGTGATGGTGCCGGCGCCGTGCATCAGCGAGTTCTCGATCAGCGTGGCCAGCACCTGGGAGACGGTGCCGGGGGTGCCGATGACGCGGACGTCGCGCAGGCCCTCGACGACCAGTTGGCGTCCGCTGTCGCGGAGCGTCGGGCCCCACTCCTCGACCTGCTGCTTGAGCACCTCGTCCAGGCAGAAGCTCACGGCGGTGGGGTTGTTGGGGTCGCGCTGGTTGGTGAGCAGCCGCTGCACCACGTCGGTGAGCCGTTCGACCTGCTGGAGGCCGATGGTGGCCTCCTCGCGGACGGTGTCGGGGTCCTCGGCGAGGGTGGTGATCTCCTCCAGCCGCATGGACAGCGCGGTGAGCGGGGTGCGCAGCTGGTGCGAGGCGTCGGCGGCGAGCCGGCGTTCGGCGGTGAGCATCCGGGCGATGCGTTCCGCGCTGGTGTCCAACACCTCGGCGATCCGGTCGAGTTCGGGCACGCCGTAGCGGCGGCCCTGCGGCCGGGGGTCGCCCGAGCCGAGCCGTTCGGCGGTCTCGGCGAGTTCGGTGAGCGGCCGGGCGAGGCGTTTGGCCTGCCAGACGGCGAGCGCCACCGCGGCCTGGACGGCCAGCAGCGCGACCACGCCGAGCAGCAGCAGCATGTTGCCGATCTCGTGGTCGAGCGCGGTGCGGGACTGGACGACGGTGACTCTCTCGCCGCTGGCCCCGGTCTCGGTGGCGGTCAGCGCCGGCCCGTGGATCGGGCGGCCGAGGACGATCTGCGGCTGCGCGGGGATGTCCACGGTGACGTAGAAGTTCTCGGTCACCACGGCGGCGAACTTCTCGCCGCTGACCGGCTCGCCCGCGGCGAGCCGGCTCTCGACCAGTCCGAGCACCCGGACCGTCTCCGCGTCCACCCGGTCGTTGGCGGCGTTGACGATGGACTGCTTCTCGATCAGGGCCAGCGGCACGCAGAACACCGCGACCACCACCAGGACGACGCCCAGCAGTGAGTTGATCATCCTGCGCTTCACGCCGGGTGGTCCTTCAGTTCTTCTCGAAGCGGAAGCCGACGCCGCGCACGGTGGCGATGTAGCGCGGGTTGGCGGCGTCGTCGCCGAGCTTCTTGCGCAGCCAGGAGATGTGCATGTCCAGGGTCTTGGTGGAGGTCCACCAGGTGGTGTCCCAGACCTGGCGCATGATCTCCTCGCGGGTGACCACCCGCCCGGCGTCCCGGACCAGCACCCGGAGCAGCTCGAACTCCTTGGCGGAGAGGGTGAGTTCCTCCTCGCCGAGCCAGGCGCGGTGCGACTCGATGTCGATCTTCACGCCGTGCGCGCCGGTGGTCAGCTGGTCGACGTTGCCGCGCCGGAGCAGGGCACGGACGCGGGCCAGCAGCTCGGCGAGCCGGAACGGCTTGGTGACGTAGTCGTCGGCGCCGGCGTCCAGGCCGACGACGGTGTCCACCTCGTCGGCGCGGGCGGTGAGCACCAGGACCGGGAAGCTCTTGCCGTCGGCGCGCAGCCGCCGGCACACCTCCAGGCCGTCCATCTCGGGGAGCCCGAGGTCCAGCACGATCAGGTCGACGTCCTCGCCGAGACCGGCGCCCAGGGCGGCCGGTCCGTCTTCGCGGACGAGTACCTCGTAGCCCTCGCGGCGCAGGGCGCGGGCCAGCGGTTCGGAGATTGCCGGGTCGTCCTCGGCCAGCAGCACACAGGTCATAGGGGCGATGGTAGACCGCTCCGGGACGCCCGATCAGGGGGTCGCGAGGGCTTTCGACGCGCCCGGGCGGGGCGCTGTGAACACTGTCACAGGGCGTGATCGACTTGCGTTCGCGGGCATTTTCTGCAGCAACTGCACTTACATGGACATTCTTCGCACCGGCCTTGTCATCGCAGGCAATTCTCCCGCCAGAGCATCGAAAGGCACGGTGCCGGGGCGCTCTTCTTTACCTTCCGAATACCATTCACGCTCCGCAGTCGGCCGAACTCGCGACTTACAGTGGTGGAGAACCCGAGCAAGACAGGCAAGGAATCAGCATGGCTTCGAGCACCCTGGAGTCCGAGGTAGGGTCCTCCCCCTCCAACGGCCGGACCTTCTTCGGCCACCCCCGCGGCCTCGCGACCCTCTTCATGACGGAGACCTGGGAGCGCTTCAGCTTCTACGGCATGAAGGCCCTGCTGTACGTCTACATGACCACCGACAAGGCCCACGGCGGCCTGGAGCTGGGCATCGCCACCTCGGCGGCGGTGGTCTCGGTCTACACCGCGATGGTCTACCTGCTGGCGCTGCCCGGCGGCTGGCTCGCCGACCGCGTCCTGGGCGCCCGGCGCACCGTCATGGTCGGCGGCCTGACCGTCATCCTCGGACACTTCATGCTCGCGGTGCCCGGCACCGCCATGTTCTTCCTCGGACTGGTGCCGATCGCGATCGGCTCCGGCCTGATCAAGTCCAACATCTCGACCATGGTCGGCCACCTCTACGACGGGCCCAACGACCCGCGCCGGGACGGCGGCTTCACGATCTTCTACATGGGCATCAACCTCGGCTCGTTCTTCGCGCCGCTGGTGATCGGCACCATCGGCCAGAAGGTCAACTGGCACCTGGGCTTCGCGATGGCCGGCGTCGGCATGGCCCTCGGCCTGATCCAGTACCTGCTGGGCAGCCGGCACCTCAGCCCGCGTTCGAACGTGGTCTGCGCCCCGCTCGGCGCCGCCGAGCGCCGCACGCTGCTGCGCCGGGCCGGCCTCTGGCTGGCCGTCGCCGCGCTGTTCTACGGCAGCCTGGTGGGCACCGGGCACTTCACCTCCGGCTGGCTGATCTGGCCGCTGTCGCTGGCCGGCATCGCCATCCCCGTCGTGGTGTTCGCCCGGATCCGCCGGGACAAGGAGCTGACCGGCCAGGAGCGCTCCCGGATCAACGGCTACGTGTGGTTCTTCGTCGCCGCCGCGATCTTCTGGATGATCTACGACCAGTCCGCCTCGACGCTCACGCTGTTCGCCGAGCGGCACACCGACAAGGACCTGTTCGGCTTCTCGTTCCCGTCCAGCTGGTTCCAGTCGCTGAACCCGCTGTACATCATGGCGCTGGCCCCGGTCTTCGCCTGGCTGTGGAACGCCGCCGCCCGGCGGAACCGCAACCCCTCCACCACCGCCAAGTTCGCCTTCGGCCTGCTGATGATAGGCGCGTCGTTCCTGGTGATGATGCTGGCGATGGCCTCCGCGAGCGGCGACACCCGGGTCACCCCGCTGTGGCTGGCCGTGGTCTACCTGATCCAGACCGTCGGCGAGCTGACCCTCTCCCCCGTCGGCCTGTCCGTCACCACCAAGCTGGCACCCGCCAAGTACGCCAGCCAGATGATGGGCATCTGGTTCCTCGCCGTCACCGCCGGCGACTGCGTGGCGGCGATCGCCCAGCTGCTGCTCGGCGACCAGGTGGTCGGCTCCACCTGGTACTTCGCCGTCCAGGGCCTGCTGGCCGTCGCCGCGGGCATCGGCCTGTTCTCGGCCCGCGGCCGGGTCGGCGCGCTGATGGGCGACGTGCGCTAGATCCGGCGGACGCCGCCCTGCCAGACGGCGGCGGTGAGCGGGACGCCCGGGCGGTAGGCGAGGTGGACGTGGGAGGGGGCGTCCAGCAGCTGGAGGTCGGCGCGGGCGCCCGGGGCGATCCGGCCGACGTCGGTGCGGCGCAGGGCCAGCGCGCCGCCCGCGGTGGCGGCGTGCACGGCCTCGTCGGGGGTCATGCCCATCTCGCGCACCGCGACGGCGACGCAGAACGGCATCGAACTGGTGAAGCTGGAGCCGGGGTTGCAGTCCGTGGACAGCGCGACCCGCACCCCGGCGTCCAGCAGCCGCCGCGCGTCCGGGTAGGGCGCCCGGGTGGAGAACTCCGCGCCCGGCAGCAGCGTCGCCACGGTGTCGCCGTCGGCCAGCGCCGCCACGTCCTGGTCGGTCAGGTGGGTGCAGTGGTCGGCGGACGCCGCTCCCAGCTCCACCGCGAGCTGCACGCCCGGGCCGAAGGTCAGCTGGTTGGCGTGCACCCGGGGCCGCAGCCCCTTCGCCATCCCGGCCGTCAGCACCGCCCGCGCCTGGTCGCCGTCGAACGCGCCGCGCTCGCAGAACACGTCCACCCAGCGGGCGAACGGGGCGCAGGCCTCCAGCATCTCGCCGGTCACCAGCTCGACGTAGCCCGCCGGGTCGTCCGCGTACTCGGGGCCGACCACGTGCGCCCCGAGGTACGTCGTCTCCTCGGTGTGCCCGGCCGCGATCCGCAGCGAGCGGGCCTCGTCGGCGGTGCTCAGCCCGTAGCCCGACTTCACCTCGACCGTGGTGGTGCCCTGCCGCAGCATCTCGGCCAGGAACCGGGTCAGGTTGGCGTTCAGCTCGGCGTCGGAGGCGGCCCGGGTCGCCGCCACGGTGGTCCGGATGCCGCCGGCCGAGTACGCCCGGCCCTCCATCCGCGCGTTGAACTCGGCAGTGCGGTCGCCGGCGAACACCAGGTGCGAGTGGCTGTCCACGAACCCGGGCAGCAGCGCCCGCCCGGCCGCGTCCACCCGCTCGTCGGCGGCGGGGGCGTCGGCGGCGGGGCCCGCCCACGCCACCCGGTCGCCCTCGACGACCACGGCGGCGTCGGCGAGCAGGCCGAGCGGGCCTTCGCCGAGCGTCGGGTCGTTGGTGACCAGCGACCCGATATTGCTGATCAGCGTGCTCATGAAGCTGCCCTTCGTCGGTTGTCTGTGTCCTCGCCCCGTCGGGGGCGCGGGGAACTGCGCGAAACGGGCCCGGGAGGTCCGCCCTACCGCAGTGCGCCCACCGCCGACGCCATCGCCCGCGCGGGTTCCGGCACCAGCCGGTGCACCCCGTCCTCGACGATGTGCCGCCCGCCGACCACCACGTGCCGGACGTCCGCCGCGCCCGCCGCGAACACCGCGGTCTCCGCGCCCAGTTCCGGCGGCGGACCGGCCGTCCGGATGCTGTCCAGGGCGATCACACAGAAGTCGGCCAGGAAGCCGGCCTCCAGCCGCCCCGCCCCGTCCCAGCCGAGCGACGCGTGCCCGTCCTCGGTGCCCGCCCTGAGCAGCGCGTTCGCCGTCCAGTGGCCCCGGGTGCGGGTGCGCAGCCGTTCGTCGAGCTCCAGCGCCCGGGCCTCCTCGAACGGGTCGATGACGGCGTGGCTGTCGCTGCCGAGGGTGATCGGGCAGCCCGCGGCGGCCAGCCGCCGGGCGGGGCCGATGCCGTCGGCGAGGTCGCGTTCGGTGGTGGGGCACATGCAGACGGCGGTCGTGCTGTCGGACAGCAGCCGGACGTCCTCGTCCGTCAGGTGCGTCGCGTGCACCGCCGAGGTGCGCGGCCCGAGCACGCCGTGGTCGGCGAGCAGCCGGGTGGGGGTGACGCCGTGCGCGGCGAGGCAGGCGTCGTTCTCGGCGGGCTGCTCGGAGAGGTGGACGTGCAGCGGGGCCTTGCGCATCGCGGCCCAGTGCGCGACGGTGCCCAGCTGCCCGGCGGGGACGGCCCGCACGGAGTGCACGGCGGCGCCGATCCGGGCGTGCTCGGCGGCCGTCAGCGCGGAGGCCCGCTCGGCCCAGGCGTCCGCGGTGCCGTCGGAGAACCGCAGCTGTTCCCGGGTCGGCTCGGCGCCGAAGCCGGACGACAGGTAGCAGGTGTCGAGCAGGGTGATCCGGATGCCGGCCCGGGCGGCGGCCTCGATCAGCGCCCCGCCCATCGCGTTCGGGTCGTCGTACCGGACGCCGCCGGGCGCGTGGTGCAGGTAGTGGAACTCGCCGACGGCGGTGATGCCGGCCAGGGCCATCTCGGCGTACACGGCGGTGGCGAGCGCCAGGTAGCTGTCGGGGTCGAGCGCGGCGGCGACCCGGTACATGGTGTCGCGCCAGGTCCAGAACGTCCCGGAGCCGACCTGGACGGTGCCGCGCAGCGCCCGGTGGAAGGCGTGCGAGTGGGCGTTGGCGTGCCCGGGCAGGGCGAGGCCGGCCAGCCGGACGGCCCCGGGCGGGCAGGGGCCGCTGTCCGGGGTGACCTTGGCGATCCGCCCGCCGGGGCCGACGGCGATCAGCACCTCGCGCCCGACCGCGGGGCCGTCGGGGCCCGGCAGCCAGGCGTGTTCGGCCCAGTACGTCACGACGGGCGACATGCGAGGTCCTCCAGTACGTCGGCGAGGGCGGCGACTCCGGCGTGGCAGTCGGCCCGCTCGGCGTGTTCGGCCGGGGAGTGCGAGACCCCGCTGGGGTTGCGCACGAACAGCATGGCGGTCGGGACGGCGGACGCCAGGATGCCCGCGTCGTGTCCCGCCCCGGTGGGCAGCACGGGGGCGCCGAGCAGGCCGGCCAGGCGGTCGCGCAGCGGGCCGTCGAAGTCGACCACCGGCGTGTACGACTCGCGGGTCAACTCGACCCGCACGCCGTCGCGTTCGCCCCGCTCGACCGCCGACTTCCCGATCGCGTCGACCACGTCGCCCAGCGTCTGCTCGTCGGCGGCCCGGGAGTCGAGCCAGCCGCGCACCAGGGAGGCGATCGCGTTGGTGCCGTTGGGCTCGACCGCGACCTTGCCGAAGGTGGCGAGCGCCCCGGCGAGGCGGGCCTTCTTGCGGGCGGCGAGGACGGTGGTGGCGTAGGTGAGCATCGGGTCGCGGCGGTCGGCCAGCCGGGTGGTGCCGGCGTGGTTGGCCTCGCCGTGGAAGTCGAACCGCCAACGGCCGTGCGGCCAGATCGCGCTGGCCACGCCGACCGGCTGCTCGTCCGTCAGGTAGCGGCCCTGTTCGACGTGCAGCTCCACGAACGCGCCGATCCGGCCCAGCAGTTCGGGGTCGGCGCCCATCCGGGCCGGGTCGTGCCCGGCCCGGGTCATCGCGTCGGCCAGCCAGACCCCGTCGGCGTCGCGCAGCCGGTAGGCGGCGTCCCGGTCGAGGACGCCGGTGGCGAGCCGGGAGCCGACGCAGGCGACGCCGAACCGGGCGCCCTCCTCGTCGCCGAAGTTGGCGACGGCCAGCGGCCGGGTGAACTCGGCTCCGCGCGAACGGAGTTCGTCGAGCGCGGCGAAGGAGGAGATGACGCCGAGCGGGCCGTCGTAGGCGCCGCCGTCGGGGACGGAGTCCAGGTGCGAGCCGGTGACGACCGCGTCCCCGGCGGCCGGGTCGCCGAGCCAGGCCCACTGGTTGCCGTTGCGGTCCGTCTCGTAGCGCAGGCCGCGGGCCCGGGCCTGCTCCTCGAACCAGGCCCGGCATTCGGCGTCGGCGGAGTTCCAGGCGTGCCGGCGGTAGCCGCCGGTGGCGGCGGAGCGGCCCACGGGGAGCAGCTCCGCCCACATCGCGTCGAAGCCCTCGGTCACAGCTCCGCCATGGGAACGCGCACGCCACGCTCCTGGGCCACCTCGGCCGCCCGGTCGTACCCGGCGTCGACGTGCCGGATGACGCCCATGCCGGGGTCGTTGGTGAGGACGCGGCGGATCTTCTCGCCGGCCAGCGGGGTGCCGTCGGCGACGGTGACCTGCCCGGCGTGGATGGAGCGGCCGATGCCGACGCCGCCGCCGTGGTGGATGGACACCCAGGACGCGCCGGAGGCGACGTTGACCATGGCGTTCAGCAGCGGCCAGTCGGCGATCGCGTCGGAGCCGTCGAGCATCGCCTCGGTCTCCCGGTACGGGGAGGCGACGGAGCCGCAGTCGAGGTGGTCGCGGCCGATCACGATCGGCGCGGACAGCTCGCCGGAGGCGACCATGTCGTTGAACCGCTCGCCGGCCTTGTCGCGCTCGCCGTAGCCGAGCCAGCAGATCCGCGCGGGCAGGCCCTGGAAGTGCACCTTCTCCTGGGCCATCCTGATCCAGCGGTGCAGCGACTCGTTCTCCGGGAACAGGTCGAGGACGGCCTTGTCGGTCTTGTGGATGTCCTTCGGGTCGCCGGACAGCGCGGCCCAGCGGAACGGGCCCCGGCCCTCGCAGAACAGCGGCCGGATGTACGCGGGGACGAAGCCGGGGAAGGCGAACGCCCGGTCGTACCCGGCGAGTTGGGCCTCGCCGCGGATGGAGTTGCCGTAGTCGAAGACCTCCGCGCCGCGGTCCTGGAAGCCGACCATGGCCTCCACGTGCCGGGCCATCGACTCGCGGGCGCGCAGGGTGAACTCGGCGGGCTTCTCGGCCGCGTAGGTCGCCATGTCCTCGAAGGCGACGCCGGTCGGCAGGTAGGCCAGCGGGTCGTGGGCGCTGGTCTGGTCGGTGACGATGTCGATCGGGGCGTCCATCGCGAGCAGCTGCGGCAGCAGGTCGGCGGCGTTGCCGAGCAGGCCGATGGAGAGCGGCTGCCGCTTGTCGCGGGCCTCGGTGGCGAGCTGCAGCGCGTGGTCGAGGTTCGATGCCTCGACGTCGAGGTAGCGGTGCTCGATCCGGCGGGCGATCCGGGACGGGTCGCAGTCGACGCAGATCGCGACGCCGCCGTTCATGGTGACGGCCAGCGGCTGGGCGCCGCCCATGCCGCCGAGGCCGGCGGTGAGGGTGATGGTGCCTTCCAGCGTGCCGCCGAAGCGCTTGTCGGCGACGGCCGCGAAGGTCTCGTAGGTGCCCTGCAGGATGCCCTGGGTGCCGATGTAGATCCACGAACCGGCGGTCATCTGGCCGTACATGGTGAGGCCGAGCGACTCCAGGCGGCGGAACTCCTCCCAGTTCGCCCAGTCGCCGACCAGGTTGGAGTTGGCGATCAGCACGCGCGGCGCCCACTCGTGGGTCTGCATCACGCCGACCGGCCGGCCCGACTGGACCAGCATGGTCTCGTCCTGCTTGAGGCCCTGGAGGGTCCGCACCATGGCGTCGAAGGAGCGCCAGTCGCGGGCGGCCTTGCCGGTGCCGCCGTAGACCACCAGCTTGGACGGGTGCTCGGCGACCTCCGGGTCGAGGTTGTTCATCAGCATCCGCAGGGCGGCCTCCTGCTGCCAGCCCTGCGTGCTCAGCCCGGTGCCCCGCGCCGCGCGCACCTCGCGCGGGCCGCTCGCCTGCTCTGCCATGGACCAGCCTCCTTGCGGATGGATTCATTCACGATCAAGCAGAGTGAATATATCCAAACAGCCTGGGGCTGACCAGAGTTTCGGACGCCCGCGTCGACGCCCCTTCGTCAGCTCTTCCCCGGATCCCCCGGCCCACTCGGCGGCCCGTCCTCACCGCGCAGCGCCGCCAGCCGGTGCCGGTACTCCTCGACGTCGATCTCGCCCCGGGCCAGCCGCTCGGCCAGCACCCGCTCCGCCTCCGGGGCCGGGCCCTGCGGCGGACTCCCCCACCGCGGCCCGTCCGGCCACCCGCCCGCCCGGTGCGTCGCGGACGCGCGCCACAGCGCGGCCAGCACGACGATCACCAGCAGCACGACCAGCATGAACGTGATCCCGGGCAGCACCCACGACCAGCCGCCGTGGTGGTACCCGTGGTGCCAATACATGACCATCACCCGCCACCGCGCACCCGAACAGTGCGCCGCTTCCAGTCTGCGCCCCACCCGGCGGGCGGCGCTCGGCGGTGTCAGGCGGGGGTGGTGGACAGCAGCACGGGGGCGCCGCCGGAGACGTCGTAGACCTGGACGTCGGCGTCGGTGGTGACGACGATCCGGTCGGGGCCGTCCCAGGTCGCAGCCGTGAACAGGCCGTCGCCGGGCCACTTCCCGGCCTGGGCGTAGACCTGCCACCGCCGGGCCGACCAGCCGGAGCCGTCCTCCACCTCGACGGACCAGCCCTGGGACTCCGTCTCCAGGCCGATGCCCTGGTGCAGCACCCGCAGCACCCGCTCCGCGCCGCCGGGCGCGGCCTCGCGGTGCGCCACGGTGCGGTCGGGGCCGCCGTGGAACAGCGCCGGGGCGCAGGCCAGCACGCCCAGCATCCCGACCCGCACCAGCGTCACCGGCCACCCGGCGCGGTCGCTGCCGCTCCGGCGCAGCGCCGCCGACGCCGCCAGGAACAGCGCCGCGGCCGCCAGGCACAGCGTGACCGGCCGGCCGAGCAGGTCGGCCACCGCCGTCCGGCCGCCGGACCGGCCCTCCCACACGCCCCACCACGCGGCGGCCGCCGCCAGCACACCCCCGGCCGCGAACAGCCCGCCCAGCCACCTGCGCATCGGTCCCCCTCCCCCGGTCATCCTAGGGCCGGCCGGCCGACCCGCCGTCAGGCGGCCGCGTCGCCGTCCCAGTCGATGCCGATCTCGGCGAGCCAGCGGCGGTCCTCCGCGTCGGGTTGCGGGGTCGGCTCGCCGGGGCGGGGCGCGGGGCGCGGGATGTGCTGGACGGGGCCGACGCCGTAGCGGGCGGCGGCCTCTTCGGCGGCGGGGTCGCCGGGTTCCAGGACGCCGATGTGCACGGCTTCCTCGTCGCCCGGGTCGAGCACGGTGAGTTCGGGGTGCGGCGGGCGGCGCAGCGCGATGCGCCGGCCGCACTGCGGGCAGGACCATTCGTCGGCGCCGGAGCCGAGCCGGCCGGTGAGTCGCATCTGGTGGATCGGTGGTGGCATTGGACTTCCCCCGTCCAAAGCTGTCTTCGTCCCTAGGGGGAAGATGCCCGCCCGCGGCCGCTCGTCAACCCGGCGCAGGGGGGTCATTGGGCGAACAACCGGTGTCAGTCCAGGAACAGTTGACGGGCGGTCGCGGACTGCTCGATGGCTTCGAGCCGGGCCTCCGCGCCGGGGATCTCGTCGCACATGGCCTGCAGCAGGACCCGGCCGAGCACCATCGGGGCGCAGGCGGTGTCGAAGACCAGGCCGGTGCCGACGGCGGCGGGCAGCATCACGTCGGAGAGCTTGGCGACGGGCGAGAAGGCGGAGTCGGCGACGGTGAGGACGGTCAGGCCGCAGTCGCGGGCTACGGCGAGGGCGTCCATCAGCTCGCGCGGGTAGCGGGGCAGCGCGAAGCACAGCAGGGCGCTCGCTCCGGCGGAGACGGCCTGTTCGAGGCGGTCGGCGAGCATCGAGCCGCCCTCGTCGAGCAGCCGGATGTCGGGGTGGACCTTGGCGGCGAAGTAGGAGAAGCCGCGGGCCTGGGCGGAGGCGGCGCGCAGGCCGAGCACGGGCAGCGGGCGGGAGGCGGCGAGGAGCCGGGCGGCGCGGACGATCGGCGCGGGGTCGGCGAGCAACTCGGCGAGGTGCCGCAGGTGTTCGATCTCGGCGAGGACGGCCTGCTGGTGCTCGTTGCGGACCACGTCGTGGTGGCTCTCGGGCGCGCCGGCCTCGCCGACGCCGAGTTCGCGCAGCTGCCTGCGCAGCGCGGGGTAGCCGTCGTAGCCGAGCGCGACGGCGAACCGGGTGACGGACGGCTGGCTGACGCCGGCGAGTTCGGCGACCTCGACGCTGGACAGGAACGGCGCCTCGGTGGCGTGCCGGACCAGCGAGTGGGCGATCCGCCGCTGCGTGGGCGTCAGCCGGTGGCCCTCGAAGAGCTGGAGCAGCCGGGCGGAGGGACCGCTGCTCGTTCCGGTGTCGTCCAGGGCGGTCATCTCGGGTACCTCCACGCTCGGTTGGGCGGTCGCCGGTGGCTTCGGCGGTGGGACGACTGTGGCGCAGTCCCGGCAGGTGGGCAATGGCGTATCGCCAGCCGGGACGGGCGCGTTCGGACAGTAGTCCGCCGCGCCCGTCCCGTGTCGCCTACGCCAGCGGGCCGGTGACCTGCTGGACCGCCTCGATCAGCGCGCCGGAGGCGACCAGCGCGGCGGCGGCCTCCAGGTCCGGGGAGAGGAAGCGGTCGCGGCCGGGCCCGCCGACGCCGGCCCCCCGGGCGGCGGCGACGGCGGCGGCGGTCGCCGGGGCGAGCGCGCCGGGCTGCTCGGCGGCCTGCTCCCGGATCTCCAACGCCCGTGCGGAGGCGACGAGTTCGACGGCCAGGACGCGGCCGAGGTTGGCCACGGCCTGGCGCAGCTTGCGGGCGGCGGACCAGCCCATCGAGACGTGGTCCTCCTGCATCGCCGAGGACGGGATGGAGTCGACCGAGGCGGGCACGGCGAGCCGCTTGTTCTCGCTGACCAGCGCGGCCTGGGTGTACTGGGCGATCATCAGGCCGGAGTCCACGCCCGGGTCGTCGGCGAGGAACGCGGGCAGGCCGTGCGAGCGGGCCTTGTCGAGCAGCCGGTCGGTGCGGCGCTCGGAGATCGAGGCGAGGTCGGCGGCGGCGATCGCCAGGAAGTCCAGCACGTAGGCGACGGGCGCGCCGTGGAAGTTGCCGTTGGACTCGACCCGGCCGTCGGGCAGCACCACCGGGTTGTCGACGGACGCGGCGAGTTCGCGGTCGGCGACCAGCGCGGCGTGCGCCAGGGTGTCGCGGCCGGCGCCGGCCACCTGCGGGGCGCAGCGGATCGAGTAGGCGTCCTGGACGCGCGGGGCGTCGTCCTGGTGGTGGCCGGTGAGGCCGGAGCCGCGCAGCACGGCCAGCATGTTGGCGGCGGCGGCGGCCTGGCCGGGGTGCGGGCGGATCGGGGCGTGCAGGTCGGGCGCGAGCACCTTGTCGGTGCCGAGCAGCGCCTCCAGCGTCATCGCGGCGGTGATGTCGGCGGTGGTGTACAGGCGGCGGAGGTCGGCGAGGGCCATCACCAGCATGCCGAGCATGCCGTCGGTGCCGTTGATGAGGGCCAGGCCCTCCTTCTCCAGCAGTTCGACGGGTTCGATGCCGGCGGCGGCGAGCAGTTCGGCGGCGTCCTTCTCGACGCCGTCGGGGCCGAACGCGGTGCCCTCGCCCATCAGGACGAGCGCGCAGTGCGACAGCGGGGCGAGGTCGCCGGAGCAGCCGAGCGAGCCGAACTCCCTTACGGCGGGCGTGATGCGGGCGTTCAGCAGGGCGGCCATCGTCTCGGCGACCAGCGGGCGGACGCCGGTGCGGCCGGAGGCGAGCGTCTTCATCCGCAGGAACATCAGCGCCCGGACCACCTCGGTCTCCACCACCGGGCCCATGCCGGCGGCGTGCGAGCGCACCAGCGAGCGCTGCAGCTGGGCGCGCAGCTCGGGGCTGATGTGCCGCACGGCCAGCGCGCCGAACCCGGTGGAGACCCCGTACACCGGCCGCGGCTCGGCGGCGAGCGCGTCGATCCGGGCCCGCGCGGCCGCCATCTCGGCGAGCGCGTCCGCCCCGATCTCCACCCGGGCCCCGCCCCGGGCGACGGCGAGGACATCCTCGGCGCTGACGTCGGCCTTGCCGACCTGGACGACGACACTGTGCATATCCATATGCACATTCTCACCAGGTGAATTGGGATATGACAAGGTTCGGCCGGAAGCCGCGCCGCTGTGCTGCACCGACATCCGCGCCCGGGGGGACACGATGAACAGCCGAAGCAGCACGCTCCTGGTCAGAGCGGCCGGCTCCCGCACGAGGGAGGCCTGGAGCCGCGGCGAGCGCCGCCCGCGGCGCGCCCGCTACCGGGTGGACGCCGACGGCGCCGCCCTCGGCCTCGCCGAGCTCGACGAGGACACGCCCTTCGACCTCACCCCCGGCACCCACCGGATCCAGGTCCGGCTCGACCTGCCCTTCCCCGTCCGCCCGATCGTCCCGCTCCGCTCCGACGCCCTCGACGTCGACTTCCCCGCCGGCGGGCGGGTGGAGCTCGGCGTCCGCGTCACCCCGGCCGTGGCGGCCGTGGTGATACCCCCGGCGCTGTTCGTGATCACCGGCTCGCTCTGGGCGATGACCTCGATGGTCCCGCTCTTCGTCCTGCTGTTCTGCGTCCCGGGCACCCTGTTCAGGCTGCGCGCCGCCGCGCTCTGATTGACTGGCCCGCGGAGGTGCGAGACGGATGGCGCGGGCGACGGTGCGGCGGCGGGTGGTGCGGCTGGACGGCGGGGGGCGGGTGGTGCGGCCGGACAGTCTGGCGGCGGAGGAGCCGCTGGAGATCCGGGTCGGCGGGGAGGCGCTGACCGTCACCATGCGCACGCCCGGCCAGGACTTCGACCTGGTGGCGGGCTTCCTGGTCGGCGAGGGCCTGATCGGCGCCACCGAGGAGCTCGCCGCGCTGCGCTACTGCGCGGGCGCCGACGAGGACGGCGCCAACACCTACAACGTGGTGGACGCGACCGTCCGCACCGGCCGCCCGGCGCTGTCCGCGCACCGCAACCTGCTGACCACCAGCGCCTGCGGCCTGTGCGGGCGCGACACCGTGGACGCGGTGCGCACCCGCAGCCGCTGGGACGTCTCGGCCGACCCGCTGGTGCTCGACCCGGAGGTGCTGTACGCCCTGCCGGAGCGGCTGCGCGCCGCGCAGCGCACCTTCGAGTCCACCGGCGGCCTGCACGCGGCCGCGCTGTTCGCCGCCGACGGCGCCCTGCTGTGCGCGCGCGAGGACGTCGGCCGGCACAACGCGGTCGACAAGGTGGTCGGCTGGGCGCTGCGCGAGGGCCTGCTGCCGCTGCGCGGGCACGTACTGCTGGTCTCCGGCCGGGCGTCGTTCGAGCTGACCCAGAAGGCCGCGCTGGCCGGCCTGCCCGTGCTGGCGGCGGTCTCCGCGCCGTCCTCGCTGGCCGTGGACCTCGCGGAGGAGCTCGGCCTCACCCTGGTGGGCTTCCTGCGCGGGCGCACCGCGAACGTCTACACCCGTGCGGACCGGCTCGTCGCCGACCCGCACGGGTGAATTCCTCAGCGCGGCCAGAGGCTGGTGCGCCAGGCGTGCGGGCCGGGCGCGGGGACGGGACGGGGGGTGCGGTCGGTCCACGCGGTGGCCGGGCCGCTCGCGGGGGCCGCCTGGGCCCCGGCGGCGGCCCGGGCTTGGACCACCGCCAGGACGGTGGCCAGCTCCTCGGGGGTCGGCTGCCCGTGCAGCACCTGGATGGGAGTCATGTGCGGGGTCAACCCTTCTGCTACAGCGGGATGTTGCCGTGCTTCTTCGGCGGCAGCGCCTCCCGCTTGCCGCGCAGCGCCCGCAGCCCGCGGACGATGTGCCGGCGGGTCTCGCTGGGCGCGATGACCGCGTCGACGTAGCCGCGCTCGGCGGCCAGGTACGGGTTGAGCAGGGTGTCCTCGTACGAGGCGAGCAGCTCGGCCCGGCGCTCCTCGCCGCGTCCCTCGGCCTCGGCGGCGGCGATCTCCCGGCGGTGCAGGATGTTGACGGCGCCCTGCGCGCCCATCACCGCGATCTGCGCGGTCGGCCAGGCCAGGTTGATGTCCGCGCCGAGGTGCTTGGAGCCCATCACGTCGTACGCGCCGCCGAACGCCTTGCGGGTGATCACGGTGATCAGCGGGACGGTGGCCTCCGCGTAGGCGAAGATCAGCTTCGCGCCGCGCCGGATGATGCCGTCCCACTCCTGGCCGGTGCCGGGCAGGAAGCCGGGCACGTCGACGAAGGTCAGCACCGGGATGTTGAACGCGTCGCAGGTGCGCACGAAGCGGGCGGCCTTCTCGCTGGCCGCGATGTCCAGGCAGCCGGCCAGGTCCATCGGCTGGTTGCCGACCACGCCCACCGGGTGGCCCTCGACCCGGCCGAAGCCGACCACGATGTTGCCCGCGTACAGCGGCTGGACCTCCAGGAAGTCCCCGTCGTCCAGCACGTGCTCGATCACCCGGCGGATGTCGTACGGCTGGTTCGCCGAGTCCGGGACGATGCCGTCGAGTTCGAGGTCCTCGTCGGTGATCGTCAGGTCGGCCTGCTCGGGGTAGGCCGGCGGGTCGGAGAGGTTGTTGGACGGCAGGTACGACAGCAGGCTCTTGACGTACTCGATGGCCTCCTTCTCGTCGGCGGCCAGGTAGTGCGCGTTGCCGGACTTGGTGTTGTGGGTGCGGGCGCCGCCCAGCTCCTCCATGTCCACGGTCTCGCCGGTGACGGTCTTGATCACGTCGGGGCCGGTGATGAACATGTGCGAGGTCCTGTCGGCCATCACCACGAAGTCGGTGACCGCCGGCGAGTACACCGCGCCGCCCGCGCACGGGCCCATGATCAGCGAGATCTGCGGGATCACGCCCGAGGCGTGCACGTTGCGGCGGAAGATCTCGCCGTACAGGCCGAGCGAGACCACGCCCTCCTGGATCCGCGCGCCGCCGGAGTCGTTGATGCCGATCATCGGGCAGCCGGTCTTCAGCGCGAAGTCCATCACCTTGACGATCTTCTCGCCGAACACCTCGCCCAGCGAACCGCCGAACACCGTGAAGTCCTGTGCGAACACCGCGACCTGACGGCCGTCCACGGTGCCGTAGCCGGTGACCACGCCGTCGCCGTACGGGCGGTTCTTCTCCTGCCCGAAGTTGGTGGAGCGGTGCCGGGCGAACTCGTCGAACTCCACGAACGAGTCCTCGTCCAGCAGTTCCAGGATCCGCTCGCGGGCCGTCAGCTTGCCCTTGGCGTGCTGCTTCTCGACCGCCGCGGCGGAACCGGAGTGCACCGCCTCGTCGATCCGCCGCCGCAGGTCGGCGAGCTTTCCGGCGGTGGTGTGCGGGTCGTGCGGTGCGTCGGCCATTGCGGCGGCTCTCCCTGCGTCCTCGGCCGCCGGCCCGGCGCGTGGAGGGTTGCGGGCAGGGCGGCGCTGCGGTCTACCGTTGCGTAGCGTAGCCAGCGCGGGGGCGTCCGCGGCTATGGCCATCGACACATCGTGCCACTGCCCGGTTTGCGGGACGATGATGCGGAGTGCGGCCGTCGGGTCCCCCGACCGGGACCGACGCGCGGGCAGCGGCTGGTATTACTGGGTCATGGAGGAAGAGACGGCACGCGCCGCGATCGACACGTTCATCTCCGCGTTCAACGCCTCGGACGACAGCTACGTGACGGCCCTGCTCTCCCAGGCCCTCACCTCGGACGTGGTCTTCTGGGGCCCGCTGGGCCGCAGCGAGGGGATCGCGGCGGTCGAACGGTTCGTGCTGGACATCCGGCACCACCCGGCGGGCACCGGCACCATGACGCGCTGCTCGGCGGTGGACATGCCCGGCGAATGGGCCCGCTACCAGTGGGCCTTCAGCACGCCGGACGGCGGCCCCCGGCTGACCGGGACGGACGTCGTCCACCTGCGGCGCAGCCTGATCGACCAGGTCATCGTCTTCGCGGGCGAGATCGGGCCCCCGGCGCCCTGAGCCGCCACCCGTCGACCCGGCGGTGTCGGACGGGCGCCGCACTAGGGTGGTCCGGGTGAGCACTCCCGAGAGCCCCCGCCCCCGCCGCTCCGGACTGCGCGGCTTCGGCCACGGCGGCCCGTCCCCGTGGACCGATCTCGACCGGCCGCCGCTCGACGAGGCGGCGCTGCGGCTCGACCTGCTGCGCCCCGGCGCGCTGTGGACCTCACTCGATGTGGTGACCGAGACCGGCTCCACCAACTCCGACCTCGCCGCCCGCGCCAAGGACGGCGCGCCCGAGGGCGCCGTGCTGGTCGCCGAGTCGCAGCACGCCGCCCGCGGCCGGCTCGACCGCCGCTGGAGCGCCCCGCCCCGCTCCGGGCTCTTCCTGTCGATGCTGCTGCGCCCCCAGGGCGTGCCGATGGAACGCTACGGCTGGCTGCCGATCCTGATCGGCACCGCCGTCTCCGCCACCCTCGACCGGATCGCCGACGTCCGCACCGGCCTGAAGTGGCCCAACGACCTGCAGGCCGAGGTCGACGGGCAGGAACGCAAGCTCGGCGGCATCCTCACCGAACTCTCCGGCGGCGCCGTGATCGCCGGCGTCGGCCTCAACGTCACCCTCCGGCAGGCCGAACTGCCCGTCCCCACCGCCACCTCGCTGGCGCTGGCCGGCGCCGGGACCACCGACCGGGCCACCCTGCTGCGCGCCCTGCTCCGCGAGTTCGCCGAACTCTACGGCGAGTGGACGGCCGCCGCCGGCGACCCGCACGCCAGCGGGCTGCTCCCCGCCTACACCGCCCGCTGCACCACCCTGAACCGCCCCGTCAAGGTCCAACTCCCCGGCGAGCGCGAACTGTTGGGCGACGCGGTGGCCGTGGACGGCGACGGCCGGCTGGTGGTCCGCACCCCCGACGGCACCCGGCACGCCGTCGCCGCCGGCGACGTGGTGCACGTCCGCCCGCAGGGCTGACCGGGCCGGTCTCACCCACCGGGACCCTCGGACCGGCTGCCGGGCGGATGCCCCGGATTACGCGATTCCGTGCGAACATTCCACCTGGCAGCGGTGTGAGGCTCGCCACTACCCCCGCGGTGGTCGCGTACCCGAACCCCGAGGACGGCAAGACACAAGTGCTCGAACGCACGGGGACGGACCGGTGACAGACAACGGCGGCGCCACCACGGGCTCCGGCAACGGCGGCACTCCCGCCGAGAACGGCCACGGGAACGGACACGCGGACGAGAACACCGTCGCGTCCGACCTGGAGCGGCTGATCCTCGACGCGCCGCGCAAGTACACCCCGTACCAGGCCGCCCGCGCCGCCGAAGTCCCGATGGACCTCGCCACCCGCTTCTGGCGCGCCATGGGCTTCCCCGACATCGGCCAGTCCCGCGCCCTCAACGACAACGACGTCATCGCGCTGCGCCGCCTCGCCGGGCTGATCGAGTCCGGGCTGCTCAGCGAGCCCATGGCGATCCAGGTCGCCCGCTCCACCGGCCAGACCACCGCGCGGCTGGCCGGCTGGCAGATGGACACCTTCCTCGACAACCTCACCCAGCCCGTCGAACCCGGCCTGACCCGCTCCGACGTCGCCTACCCGCTGGTCGAACTGCTCCTCCCCGAGCTCGAACAGTTCCTCGTCTACGTCTGGCGCCGCCAACTCGCCGCCGTCACCGGCCGCGTGGTCCAGGCCGCCGAGGACCACGAGACCACCTCCGGCCGCCTCGCGGTCGCCTTCGCCGACCTGGTCGGCTTCACCCGGCTCTCCCGCCGCCTCGAAGAGGAGGAACTCGGCGAGCTCGTCGAAGGCTTCGAGAACACCTGCTCCGACCTGATCGCCGGCCAGGGCGGACGGGTCGTCAAGACCCTCGGCGACGAGATCCTGTTCGTCTCCGAGGACCCCGCCACCGTCGCCGAGATCGCGCTCTCCCTGGTCGAGACCCTCGCCAAGGAGGACAACATGCCCGCCCTCCGCGTCGGCATGGCCTTCGGCACCGTCACCTCCCGCATGGGCGACGTCTTCGGCACCACCGTCAACCTGGCCTCCCGGCTCACCTCGATCGCGCCCAAGGACGCCGTCCTGGTGGACGGGGAGCTGGCGGCGGCGCTCGAACACAACGGCACCGCCAGTTTTCCCGAGGGGACCCCTGCCCCCACCCACCGCTTCCACCTCCAACCCATGTGGCGCCGCCCGGTCCGCGGCCTCGGCCTGGTCGAACCCTGGCTCCTCACCCGCACACCCGCCGCCAACGGGTAAGAGGGCGCGGGAGGGAGCGCGAAACCGGGGGCGCGGGGAACTGCGCGAAGCGGAAGGCACCCACCAGCAAGATCGCGACCACGGACAATGACCTGCACTTGATCGCGACCTTACGGACGCGGTTGGCGCTTGTCGCGCAGTTCCCCGCGCCCCCGGTTTCGCGCCCACCCGCTCACGCTCCTATCCCTGGCAAATCGGCCAAACCCCCCTAGGCTGGACGAAACGGCCCGCGGGAGGGAATGTGGCGACGATGACTGAGCAGGCGGCGGCGCCTGACCTGCGGCTGCAGGCGGTGGTGGAGCTCGCGCAGGCGATGGCGGGGGCGATGACGCCGCTGGAGGCGGTGCGGGCGGCGGCGGCGCGGGCCACGTCCGCGTTGGGGGCGACGATGGCGGCGGTCTCGGTGTGGGACCGCGAGTCGGGCCGGCTGCGGGTGCTGGTGAACCACGGGGAGCTCGCGCCCGGCGAGGAGGAACTGCCGGAGGACGAGTCGTACCCGGTCGCGGACTTCCCGGAGATCGTCACGTACCTGGAGGAGCACTGGACGACCGGCCGGCTCCCCCGGGCGTGGGTGCAGACGGCGGAGGACCTGGGCCCGCACGCCGGGCATCCGCTCCCGGCCGACGGCGCGTTCTGCCGCTCGCGCGCCGCAGGCCTGCGGCGGCGCGGCCGCGGCTGCTGCCTGGTCGCGCCGATCGTGCTGCACGGCCAGGCGTGGGGCGAGCTGTACCTGGCGCGGGGTCTCGGCATGCGGGTGTTCACCGACGCCGACGCCGACTACGCGACGCTGCTCGCCGCGCAGATCTCGGCCGGCCTCGCCCAGACCGAGCGCGTCGCGGACCTGCGCCGGCTGGCGTTCACGGACGCGCTGACGGGCCTGGCGAACCGTCGCGCGGTGGACGCCCGCCTGGAGGAGGCGTTGAAGGCGCACACCCGCGACGGCGTCGTGGTCTCACTGGTGGTGTGCGACGTGAACGGGTTGAAGCGGGTCAACGACCAGCTGGGCCACGAGATGGGCGACCGGCTGCTGGAACGTTTCGCGCACCAGCTGTCGCTGGCGGCCGCGAAGCTGCCGGGCAGCCTCGCGGCGCGCCTGGGCGGCGACGAGTTCTGCCTGCTCGCGGAGGGCCGTTCCGCCGACGAGGTGGTCGCGGTGGCGGAGGAACTGTGCGCCCGGGCACTGGAGTTGACGGACGGCGAGGGCGTCGCCTGCGGCATCGCGTCCACCGGGGACTCGATCGGTCCGGTGACCACCGCGGACCGGCTGTTCCGGTTGGCGGACGCCGCGCAGTACCGGGCGAAGGCGGCCCGGGCGGCGCACCCGGTGGTGGCGGGGCGGGCCCACGGCCCGGGGTTCGAGCCGGACCCGGTGGTGCAGCTCGCGGACAGCCGGCGCGCCCCGGCCGGGCGGCCGAACGGCGACCGGCGGCGCTTCCGCGGCTCGGCGCACAGCGCGGACCCGGGGCAACTGCTGGCGGCGGTGCTGGCGGCGCTGGACCAGGGCGGGGTGCAGGGCGCGGTGACGCACCCGGCGGACACCCTGGGGCGGCTGTCGGTGGTGGCGGAGACGGCGTCCCGGCTGCTCGACGCGGTGGGCTGGTGGGTGTCGTACGTGCCGCCGGGCTCGCCGCTGATGCGCACCGCGCGGCATGCCGTGTACCGGATGACGGGCGGCCCGGGGTCGGCCCGGGCGCGGACCCAGCGGGCGCAGATCGAGGCCCCGGACGCGGTGTTCGACCTGCGGCACTACCCGTTGACGAGCCGGGCGGTGGCCGGCGGGGCGTTCGCGCTGCGGGTGGGCGCGCCGGGCAACGAGGCCTCGGAGGAGGCGGTGATGGTGGTGTCCGGCTACCGGGCGATGGTCGCGGCGGGCGGCGCGAACCCGGCGGGCGGCTGGCTGCTGGAGCTGTTCGCGGACGAGTCCACGCTGCCGCTCGGGCAGGTCGCACCGGCCCTGCGGGCGCTGGTGGCGGTGGCCCTGTCGGGGCCGTGCTCCCCGCCGCCGTCCTGAAAATTTCGCGGCGACGGCGGGGGGGCGGGGCGGGGCAGGGCGGGGCGGGGGCGGGGCTCAGCGGCCGTCGCGGCCGAAGCGTCCGCCGAGCGCGAAGCTGCCGGGGCCGACGGCGGCGATCAGCAGGAACGCCCAGCAGAACAGCACGGCGGGTTCGCCGCCGTTCTGCAGCGGGAACAGCGCGTTCTCCTGGTGGACGCTGAAGTAGGCGTACGCCATCGAGCCGGAGGCGATCAGGGCGGCGGCCCGGGTGCCGAGGCCGAGCAGCACGAGGGCGCCGCAGACCAGCTGGATGACGGCGGCGTACCAGCCGGGCCAGCTGCCGGTCGGGACGGTGCCGCCGCCGTGCGCCCCGCCGAGGACGCCGAACAGCGAGGCGGCGCCGTGGCAGGCGAACAGCAGGCCGGTGACGACCCGGTAGAGCGCGACGAGATGGGGGCGGGCCGCGTCGGTGGCGGTCCGTGCGGTGGTGACAAGGTCGGACATGGGGAACTCCTCAGCCGGAACCAGTGGGGTGGTCTGCCGTGCTTGCCCTGACCGGGTTGTCGACCTGCCGTCGGCCCTGGGGGAACCGGCTCCCCGCACGGAGCCGATCATGGACCGGACAAGTCAGTGGGACCATTGGAGGGGGACGGCGGCCCGACGTCAAGCAGGCGTCCGAACCATCGCCCGCGCCGGTTCTGAGTACGGATACTCAGGCGCCGCGCCGCCCGCGCGTTGCAGGCTGATCCGATGCTCTGGTCAGACCCCCGCGACGAGCCGTCCCCCGAGGCCCGCGAAGTGCAGCGCAGGCTGCGCCGCACGGCGGTGGTGATGGCGGTGCTGGTGATGATCGCGACGGCCCTGGTGCTGGTGTAGCCCCGCTAGGCTTGGCGGCATGACCGCTCGCCGTCCGCTCGTCCTCGCGTCCGCCTCCCCCGCCCGACTGGGCCTGCTGCGGCAGGCGGGGCTGGATCCGCAGGTGCGGGTGAGCGGGGTGGACGAGGACGCGCTGTCCGCGCCCACCCCCGGCGAGCTCGCGCTGGTGCTGGCGGTGGCGAAGGCCGAGAAGATCGCCGGCGAGTTGGCCGCCGAGCCCGGCGAGCCGCCGCTGGTGATCGGCTGCGACTCGGTGCTCGAACTGGACGGCCGGGCCCTCGGCAAGCCCGCCGACGCCGACGAGGCGGTGCGCCGCTGGCAGTCGATGCGCGGCCGCTCGGGCGTGCTGCGCACCGGCCACTGCGTGATCGACACCGCCACCGGCCGGCAGGCCCGGGCCACCGCCTCCACCACCGTCCGCTTCGGCACCCCGGACGACGCCGAGATCGCCGCCTACGTCGCCTCCGGCGAACCGCTGCACGTGGCCGGGGCGTTCACCCTGGACGGCCGCTCGGCGCCGTTCGTGGAGGGGATCGACGGCGACCCCGGCAACGTGATCGGCCTGTCGCTGCCGCTGCTGCGCCGCCTGCTCGCCGAGCTGGACGTGCGCATCACCGACCTGTGGGCCTGACGGCGGCTCAGCCCGTCGCGGGGGCGTGCTTGGCCAGGTAGGCCTTGACGTCGGGCAGCGCGCCGTCCTTGAGCAGCGGCGCGCCGTGGTTGACGCCCGGGTAGATCTTCAGCTGCTTGTCCTCGGCCACCGAGGCGTCGTACAGCGTCTTGGCGTTGGCGTTGAACGGCGCGTCCTTCTCCTCGGCGGCGAAGTAGCTGGGGATCTTCACCGACTTGACCGCCAGCTCGGCGTTGTACTGCGGGAACACGTCGGGCGAGCTGAGCGAGACGACGGCCTTGATCGGCAGCGGGCTGTCCAGCTTGGCGGCGACCAGCGAGGCGGCGGCGCCCTTGGACGCCCCGATCAGCGCGACGCCGGTGACGCCCTTCGCCTTGAGGCGGGCGGCGGCGGCCTTGATGCCCTCGGTGACGTCGCCCTCGGAGGTGAAGGCCAGCACCGCGTACCCGGCCTTGGTGAACTCGTCGAACACCGGTGCCCATTCGCACAGCGAGCCGCTCGACTGGTGCGAGAAGATGATCGCGGTCTTCGCCCCGCCGGCGTCCGAGTCCCGCTGGTAGGCCTCCAGGGCAGTGCCGCCGGTGGTGCCCGCGTCGAGGGTGAACGCGCCCTTGTCGGCCTGCTCCTTGGTGAGGCACCCGTAGGTCAGCGGGGTGAGCGAGCGGGACGGCTCGGCCTGCGCCGACTTGGGCGAACTCCCGCCGCTGGAGCAGGCGGTGAGCAGCAGTGCGGTCGCGGCTAGCGCGACGGGCAGCGTGGATCGCTTCACGATTCCCCCGTGAATTCTCCGGATGTGTGTGGTGACCGCGACGCTAGGGAGCACCGCCGATTCCGGTCAATGGTCTGAACCATTCCGTTATGCCGGAGCCGGGAAGAGGGGCAGCGGGTTCCGGTTCGCCGGGTTCGGCAAGGTGCGGAATCGGACAGAACCGGGGCCGTACATCTGTTGCACAGTTCCACCCCTTCGGCCGATGGCCGCCACTAGGCTGGCGAACCGGACCGGAAAGGGGCGACGGGAAGCGGAAGATGACCGATGGTGTGCTGAACGTCGTGCTGGGACTGGTCGCTTCGGCGATCAGCGCCGGCCTCGGCTGGCTCGCGCAGACGCTGCGCAGGCGGCGCAGGCTGGGGCGGGAGCGCGCGTTCTTCGGACTGCCGGCCGACGGCGAGGCGCTGCTGGTCGCCAACCGGCACGCGAGCTCGCCCGATCCGCACAGCGTGGCCCGTGACGACGTGTACGCGCTGATGGAACTGGCCGCGCTGGTCCGCGAGTGCGGCGCCCGCGCGGTGCTGACCTCGCACGACGAGGTGCGCCAGGGCCTGGGCGACAAGACCGAGTTCTGCGTCGGCGGTCCGCAGAGCAACGAGCGGACGGCCGCGCACTTGGCGTCCTGGCTGCCCGGCGCGGCGTTCCTCGCCCCGCCGGACGGGGCCGGGCACGAGGTGCGCTCGCTGCTGGTCGGGGAGCGGGAGTTCGCCTTCCGGACCTCCGCCGAGCAGCCCGGCGGGACGGCGTACGTCCTGCTGGCCCGGATACACCTGCGGCCCGGCAGCCGCCCGGTGTTCCTGATCGCCGGGCAGACCGCGGTCTCCAACCACGCGGCGGTGCGCCACCTGGCCGCCCACCACCGGTCGCTGGCCCGCCGGTACGGCCCGGACGGGGCGTTCGCGGTGGTGCTGCGGGTGGTCAACGCCCGGGCGTACGGCCCGGACGTGGTCGAGTTCGAGGCGGACGTGACCGCCGGGGCGACCGCCCCGCCGCAGCCGGCGGCCGCTTGAGCCGACGCCCGGTGTGGCGAAGGCCACCCGGTCCGCCCGTCCTCGTGCACACCCTCGGCGCGGGTCACCGCCCGCCCGCGGCCTGCGGCGCGTCGCCAACCGCCGCCTCCCGCACGGAAGTCGGGACACGAGCGTGTGAGCACGCTCACCACCAGGGACTACTCGCCGGTAGCGCCCTCCAATCCATAGACTCGACGAGGTTCGAGAAGGGAGCCACAGTGCGCAAGGTGCTCATCGCCAATCGCGGCGAAATCGCTGTCCGCGTCGCCCGGGCGTGCCGGGATGCCGGTATCGCGAGTGTCGCCGTGTACGCCGAGCCGGACCGGGACGCGCTGCACGTGCGGGCGGCCGACGAGGCGTACGCGCTGGGCGGCGACACCCCCGCGAGCAGCTACCTGGACATCGCGAAGGTCCTGAAGGCGGCCGCCGACTCGGGTGCGGACGCGATCCACCCCGGCTACGGCTTCCTCTCCGAGAACGCCGACTTCGCGCAGGCCGTGATCGACGCCGGCCTGACCTGGATCGGCCCGCCGCCGCAGGCCATCCGCGACCTGGGCGACAAGGTCACCGCCCGGCACGTGGCGCAGCGCGCCGGCGCCCCGCTGGTGGCCGGCACCGCCGACCCGGTGTCGGGCGCCGACGAGGTCGTCGCGTTCGCCTCCGAGCACGGCCTGCCGGTCGCCATCAAGGCGGCGTTCGGCGGCGGCGGCCGCGGCCTGAAGGTCGCCCGCACGCTGGAGGAGATCCCGGAGCTGTACGAGTCGGCGGTGCGCGAGGCGGTGGCCGCGTTCGGCCGCGGCGAGTGCTTCGTCGAGCAGTACCTGGACAAGCCGCGGCACGTGGAGACCCAGTGCCTGGCGGACCAGCACGGCAACGTGGTGGTCGTCTCCACCCGTGACTGCTCGCTGCAGCGCCGCCACCAGAAGCTGGTCGAGGAGGCCCCCGCGCCGTTCCTGACGGCCGAGCAGAACGCCGAGCTGTACCGGGCGTCCAAGGCGATCCTGCGCGAGGCGGGCTACGTCGGCGCCGGCACCTGCGAGTTCCTGGTCTCCCAGGACGGTCTGATCTCCTTCCTGGAGGTCAACACCCGTCTGCAGGTGGAGCACCCGGTCTCCGAGGAGGTCACCGGCCTCGACCTGGTCCGCGAGATGTTCCGGATCGCCGACGGCGAGGAGCTCGGCTACGACGACCCGGAGGTCCGCGGCCACTCCTTCGAGTTCCGGATCAACGGCGAGGACCCGGGCCGGGGCTTCCTGCCCGCGCCCGGCACCGTGACGCTGTTCGCCCCGCCGTCCGGCCCGGGTGTCCGGCTGGACGCCGGCGTGGAGTCCGGCTCGGTGATCGGCCCCGCCTGGGACTCGCTGCTCGCCAAGCTGATCGTCACCGGCGCCGACCGCAAGCAGGCCCTGCAGCGCGCCAAGCGCGCCCTGGAGGAGTTCAAGGTGGAGGGCATGGCCACCGCCATCCCGTTCCACCAGGTCGTGGTCACCGACCCGGCGTTCGCCCCCGAGGTGCACGGCTCCGAGGGCCCGTTCCAGGTCTTCACCCGCTGGATCGAGACCGAGTTCGACAACACCATCCCGGCGTTCGCCGGTGCGGGCGGCGACGGCGAGGAGCCCGAGGGCCGCGAGACCGTGGTGGTCGAGGTCGGCGGCAAGCGCATCGAGGTGTCGCTGCCGTCCTCGCTGGGCGTCGCCTCGGCCCCGGCCGCGGGCGCGTCGGCGGGCAAGGCGAAGCGCCGGGTGGGCGCCAAGAAGGCCGCCTCCGCGGTCTCCGGCGACACGCTGGCCTCGCCGATGCAGGGCACCATCGTCAAGGTCGCCGTCGAGGAGGGCCAGGTCGTCGCCGAGGGCGAGCTGATCGTGGTCCTGGAGGCGATGAAGATGGAGCAGCCGCTGAACGCCCACAAGGCGGGCACCGTGGTCGGCCTGAAGGCCGAGGTCGGCCAGTCGGTCTCCAGCGGCGCCGCGCTCTGCGAGATCAAGGACGTCTGATCCGTCCGCAAGGGCGGCGGGAGCCTGTGGGCTCCCGCCGCCCTTGCGTTCATCCGACCGCGGCCAGCACCGACTGCTCGATGCCGCACAGGAACCGCGCCATCCGCTCGCGGTCCAGCAGCGCTCCGTCGGCGACCATCAGCAGCTCGATCGCGCCGGGGACGGCCACCACGTCCACCGCGAGGGACACCCCGGGGCGGGCCGGGAAGTCGCCGGGGAAGCTCAACTCCCGCTCCGCCTGCGGGACTTCGCCCATGCCGTCGGGCATCGACGCGGCCAGCGGGTCGCGGGTGTCGTTCCAGATCACCGAGTGGTCGGCGAGCTCCGAGCCGCCGGCCCGCAGGGCCGCCAGGTCGGCGTCCAACCGCGGCTTGCAGTAGCCCGCGTGGCGGTAGGCGGCGAGCGCCGGGCCCTGGCAGCGGCGGACGGTCTCCGCGAACTCCCCGGCCAGTTCCGGGAGATGGAACAGGCCCTCCTGGGCGAGCGTGGTGACGGCCGCCGCGGCCTGCTCGGTGAACCGGTTGCCGACCACCACCTGGAGCAGCACCTCGCGCCGCCCGCCGAGCCGCCCCAGCTCGGTGGCGGCGGCGGCCAGCAGCACCGTGGCGTCGCTGGTGCGCAGCCGGGCCGCGGCCGACGGCAGCGCGGCGGCCAGCAGCGGGGAGCGCAGCAGCACCGACGGGAAGCGCCGATCCGGGTCCGACTCCCCGTCCGGGTAGGGCAGTTGGACGCGCGGGCCGACGCTCAGCTTGTCCCGCCAGTGCCGGCGGGCGGCGGCGTCCCGGCGGCGGCCGCGCGGCGAGTCCTGCTCGGCGGCCTCCTCCAGCGGCTGCGCGAAGGCCCGTTCGGCGCGCAGCTCGGCGGCGCTGCGCCCGCCGGCCAGCAGCGTCAGGTCGCGGACCGCGCGGCGCATCCCCCAGCCGTCCGAGGCGGTGTGCGACAGCACCAGCACCACCTGCCGGACCAGGCCGTCCACCAGCACCAGGCCGAGCCGCACCGGCCACTCGCGCGGCAGGTCGAACGGCCGGGCGGCGAACGCGGCGAGCAGCTCGGCGGCGGCCCCGGCGGCCTGCTCGGCGTCGTCGCGGTGCAGCACCGCGACCGGCAGCTCGCCGTCCGCGTCCACCTCCTGGAGCAGGTCGCCGTCCTGCTCGACCAGCCGGGTGCGCAACGCGTCGTGCAGGTGCAGCAGTTCGGTGAAGGCCCGCAGCGCGTCCCGGGGCGGCAGGCCCGGTTCGACGGGCGCCGCCGTCCGCAGGTTGTACCGGGGCGCGTCCGGGCCGAGGCCGGCCAGCGCGGTGTGGATGGCGCGCTGGCCCCAGGTCGCGGGGCCGCGCCCACCGCGCGCCGAACGGATCGTCAACTTCGCGGTGTCGTCCGGTCGTTCACTCGCTGCGTCCATGGGGCCGAACGCTACAAGCGGGCCGGGCGGGGCGGCCAGAGGGCGGTGGCCGCCGGTCCGGAACCGGTCAGCGGATCCGCTCGGCGAGCCGCGGGGCGACCGGCAGCGCGCCGGCGTGCGGGGCGGGGCGGCGCTGCCCGGGCAGCGGGGTGCCGGGGGCCAGGCCGGCCGGCGGGACGGGGCGGCGCGGCGCGGCGGCGGACGGCTGCGGGTGTGCCGGGGCGTCGGCGGGCAGGCCGAGCGGGGCGACCGCGATCTGCACCCCGCAGTCGGCGAGCGCGTCGAGTTCGCGGGCCGTCGGGTCCTCGGCCGCGGTGTGCTCGTCGGTGACCAGCCGGGTGATCGCCTCGGTGGCGACGGTCTGGAACATGCTGTCCGCGCCGAGCTTGGTGTGGTCGGCGAGGACGATCACCTCGCTGGCGGACTGCACCAGCGCCCGGTCCACGCTCGCCGAGAGCATGTTGGCGGTGGACAGGCCGCGGGCGGCGGTCAGGCCGCTGCCGGAGATGAAGGCCTTGGTGACCCGCAGCCCGGCCAGCGACTGCTCGGCGCCGCTGCCGACCAGCGCGTAGTTGGAGCCGCGCAGGGTGCCGCCCGTCATCACCACCTCGACCCGGTTGGCGTGCGCCAGCGCCTGGGCGACCAGCAGCGAGTTGGTGACCACCGTCAGCCCGGGCACCCGGGCCAGCCGGCGGGCCAGCTCCTGGGTGGTGGTGCCCGCCCCGACCACGATGGCGTCGCCCTCCTCGACCAGGCCCGCGGCGAGATCGGCGATGGCGCTCTTCTCGGCGGCGGCGAGATGGGTTTTCTGCGGGTAGCCGGGCTCCCGGCTGAAGCCGCCGGGGAGCACCGCGCCGCCGTGGCGGCGGTCGAGCAGCCCTTCGGCCTCCAGCGCCCGGACGTCCCTGCGGACGGTGACTTCGGAGGTCTGGACGACGCGGGCCAGCTCTCGGAGCGACACGGCTCCGTTGGCGCGCACCATCTCGAGGATCAACTGGCGACGTTCTGCAGCAAACACAGAACCGACGGTAACCCGAGTGACCGTCTGCTTTCAGGCGTTTGCACCTGGTAACTGGATTTGCTCACCTGGGAGCGGCGCACGACCGTACAATGCGCGCTCCGCCGGGCGGGTGAGCCGGGCGGCGTGCGCCCGGCTCCGCCCCGGCGATCAGGAACCCGCGCCCTCGCGCTTGCGAATGTGCAGCTGGCGGGCCGCCTCGGCGGTGGAGCCGGACAGCGACGGGTAGACGGTGAAGGCGCTGGCCACCTGTTCGACCGTCAGGTTGTTGTCCACCGCGAGCGAGATGGAGTGGATCAGTTCGGAGGCGCGCGGCGCGACCACCACGCCGCCCACCACGATGCCGGTGCCGGGGCGGGCGAACAGCTTCACGAAGCCGTCCCGGATGCCCTGCATCTTGGCCCGCGGGTTGCCGCGCAGCGGGAGCTTGACCTCGACCGCGTCCATCTTTCCGCAGGTCACGTCGGCGTGGGTGTAGCCGACGGTGGCGATCTCCGGGTCGGTGAACACGTTGGACGCCACGGTCTTCAGGTTCAGCGGCTGCACCGCGTCGCCGAGCGCGTGGTACATCGCGATCCGGCCCTGCATGGCGGCCACCGAGGCCAGCATGAAGACGCCGGTGCAGTCGCCGGCCGCGTACACGCCGGGGGCGGAGGTCCGGGAGACCCGGTCGACCTTGATCTGGCCCCAGTCGTTGACCGCGACGCCGGCCTCCTCCAGGCCCAGGTCCGCGGTGTTGGGGATGGAGCCGACCGCCATCAGGCAGTGCGTGCCGGTGATCACCTTGCCGTCGGCGAGGGTGACCTCGACCCGGTCGCCGATCCGCTTGGCGCTCTCCGCCCGGGAGCGGCTCATCACGTTCATGCCGCGGCGGCGGAACACGTCCTCCAGCACCTCGGCGGCGTCCGGGTCCTCGCCCGGCAGCACCCGGTCGCGCGAGGAGACCAGCGTGACGTTCGAGCCCAGCGCCTGGTACGCGCCGGCGAACTCGGCGCCGGTGACGCCGGAGCCGACCACGATCAGCTCGCGCGGCAGCTCCTCCAGGTCGTACACCTGCGTCCAGGCCAGGATCCGCTCGCCGTCCGGCTGCGCGTCGGGGAGCTCGCGCGGGCGCACGCCGGTGGCGATCAGCACCGCGTCGGCCCGCAGCGACTCCGTACGGCCGTCCGTGTGGTCGACCAGCACCTCGCGGGAGCCGTCCAGCCCCTGACCGCCCGCGCCGAGCCGGCCGCGGCCGCGCAGCACCGTCACGCCCGCCCGGGTGACCGCCTGGGTGATGTCGTGCGACTGGGCGATCGCCAGCCGCTTCACCCGTCGGTTCACCTTGCCGAGGTCCACCCCGACCACCCGGGCCGGGTCGTCGGCGTCCGGCGTGCCGTCCGCGACCAGGATGCCGAGTTCCTCGTAGGAGCTGTCGAAGGTAGTCATCACCTCGGCGGTGGCGATCAGCGTCTTGGACGGCACGCAGTCCGTCAGCACCGCCGATCCGCCCAGACCGTCGCGGTCGACGACGGTCACCTCCGCGCCGAGCTGGGCGGCCACGAGGGCCGCCTCGTATCCGCCTGGTCCGCCACCGATGATCACGATCCGAGTCACGTGCTCCATTGTCCCGCACCCCGGAACGGATTCCACGCCGGGGCCGTTGTTGTGGACCCTTGCTCCCGGCCGTGCGCGCGACGAGGGCCGGGGGCCGCCGACGGGCCGCTCCCGTAGGCTGGCGGACATGTCGCTCTATGCCGCCTACGCCACCAACCTCGACGCCCGGCAGATGAGCCGGCGTGCCCCGCACTCCCCGCTGCGCGGCTCGGGCTGGCTGGTGGGCTGGCGGCTGACCTTCGGCGGCGAACACCTGGGCTGGGAGGGCTCGCTGGCCACCGTGGTGGAGGACGAGAAGGAGCAGGTCTTCGTCTCGCTCTACGACGTCGCCCCGATGGACGAGGACGGCCTGGACCGCTGGGAGGGCGTGCAGCTCGGCATCTACCGCAAGGTGAAGCTGCGCGCGCAGACCCTGGACGGTGAAGTCCCGGTGTGGACGTACGTGCTGAACGACTACGAGGGCGGCCTGCCCGCCGCCCGCTACCTCGGCCTGATCGCGGACGCCGCGGAGAGCGCCGGCGCCCCCGACGACTACGTGCTGGACCTGCGCCGCCGCCCCTGCTGATCACCGCCTTCTCGCCTGCGCGGGACGGGAGTTCGGGCCCGGACGGGCCCGCTCCGGTGGGACGAATGACGGCGTTCCACACATTCCGGGTAACGATCCGGCATGGCTCTGCCCAGTTGTCTACGCGCGTAGGAATCTTTGACCTATCCTCGACCGTGTGAACGCATCTCCTCAGACGGTCGTCTCCGCCGACCCCTACGCCGCCGCCCGGGAAGCCGCCGACCGGCTGCGCGAACTCACCGGCAGCGAGCGCCACGACGTCGCCCTGGTGATGGGCTCCGGCTGGGTGCCGGCCGCCGACGCGCTCGGCGAGACCCTCGCGGAATTCCCGGTCACCGAACTGCCCGGCTTCCCCGCCCCGGCGGTGGCCGGCCACGCGGGCACCATCCGCTCGGTCCGGATGCCCGGCGAGGGCGACCGCCGCGCGCTGGTCTTCCTCGGCCGCAACCACTACTACGAGGGCCACGGCGTGGCCACCGTGGTGCACGGCGTGCGCACCGCCGCCGCCGCGGGCTGCCGCACCATCGTGCTCACCAACGGCTGCGGGGGCCTGCGCCAGGGCTGGGCGCCCGGCCAGCCGGTGCTGATCAGCGACCACATCAACCTGACCGCGGACTCCCCGATCGTCGGCGCCAACTTCGTCGACCTCACCGACCTGTACTCCAAGCGGCTGCGCGCGCTGTGCCGCGAGGTCGACCCGTCCCTCGACGAGGCCGTGTACGTGCAGTTCCGCGGCCCGCACTACGAGACCCCGGCCGAGGTCAACATGGCCCGGGTGATCGGCGGCGAACTGGTCGGCATGTCCACCTCGCTGGAGGCCATCGCCGCCCGCGAGGCCGGCGCCGAGGTGCTCGGCATCTCGCTGGTCACCAACCTGGCCGCGGGCATCACCGGCGAGCCGCTCAACCACGCCGAGGTGCTGGAGGCCGGCAAGGCCTCCGCCGAGCGGATGGGCGCCCTGCTGGCGAAGGTCCTGGAGCGGATCTGACACCCCGCCCGGGAGGCGACTCCCGGGCAGCGCAGCACCTCTGACAGAGAATCGGACAGAGAATCGGCGCGCAGGACGGCGGTCATCGGCGGGTTCGGTGGCCGCCGTCGTTCCGTTCGCCGCACTCATCTCCTTCAACCCACGCACAGGGAGCGGGCCGCATGCCGAAGGCACCCACCACCGACCTCCTCGACCGGGCCCGCGCCTGGCTGGCCGAGGACCCCGACCCGCAGACCCGCGAGGAGCTCGCCGCCCTGCTGGCCGCCGCCGAGGGCCCCGAGGCCGAGTCCGAGGAGCGCATCGCCTGGTCGCGACTGGCCGAACGGTTCGACGGGCGGCTCCAGTTCGGCACCGCCGGCCTGCGCGGCGAACTCGGCGCCGGCCCGATGCGGATGAACCGCGCCGTGGTGATCCGCGCCGCCGCCGGCCTCGCCGCGTACGTCCGCGACAACCCCGCGCTCGGCGACCTGGTCGTGATCGGCTACGACGCCCGCCACAAGTCGCACGACTTCGCCCTCGACACCGCCGCCGTGGTGGTCGGCGCCGGCCTGCGCGCCGCGATCCTGCCCCGGCCGCTGCCCACCCCCGTCCTCGCGTACGCCATCCGCCACCTGGGCGCGGCCGCCGGCGTGGTCGTCACCGCCAGCCACAACCCGCCGCAGGACAACGGCTACAAGGTCTACCTCGGCGACGGCTCGCAGATCGTCCCGCCCGCCGACGCCGACATCGCCGCCGAGATCGACGCGCTCGGCGCGCTCGCCGACATCCCGCGCGCCTTCGAGGGCTGGGAGGTCCTCGGCGACGACGTCCTGGACGCCTACCTGGCCCGCGCCGCCGCCGTGCTGGACGCCGACGGGCCGCGCGAACTCGCCACCGTCTACACCCCGTTGCACGGCGTCGGCCGCGACGTGCTGCTCGCCGCCTTCGAACGGGCCGGCTTCCCCGCGCCCACCGTGGTCGCCGAACAGGCCGAGCCCGACCCGGACTTCCCCACCGTCGCCTTCCCCAACCCGGAAGAGCCCGGCGCGATGGACCTCGCCTTCGCCGCCGCCCGCGCAGCCCGCCCCGACCTGGTCATCGCCAACGACCCGGACGCCGACCGCTGCGCCGTCGCCGTCCCCACCCCCGACGGCGACTGGCGGATGCTGCGCGGCGACGAGGTCGGCGCGCTGCTCGGCGCGGCCCTCGCCGCCAAGGGCGCGCGCGGCGTCTTCGCCACCACCATCGTCTCCTCCACCCTGCTCGGCAAGATCGCCGCCGCGGCCGGCCTCGGCTACGCGGAGACCCTCACCGGCTTCAAGTGGATCTCCCGCGCGGACGGCATCCGCTACGGCTACGAGGAGGCCCTCGGCTACTGCGTCGACCCCGACGGCGTCCGCGACAAGGACGGCATCACCGCCGCCCTCCGGATCGCCGAACTCGCCGCCGACCTCAAGCGCCACGGCCGCACCCTCACCGACCTCCTGGACGACCTGGCGCTCGCGCACGGCCTGCACGCCACCGACCAGCTGTCGGTCCGCGTCGACGACCTCGCCGTCATCGCCGACGCCATGGCCCGCCTCCGCGACAAGCCCCCCGTCGAGCTGGCCGGCCTCACCGTCACCCGGGCCGACGACCTCACCGCCGGCACCCCCGACCTCCCGCCCACCGACGGCCTGCGCTACTACCTCACCGGCCCCACCGTCACCTCGGCCCGCATCGTGGTCCGCCCCTCCGGCACCGAGCCCAAGCTCAAGTGCTACCTGGAGGCCGTCCTCCCGGCCGCCGGCCACGACACCCTCCCCGCCACCCGCGAACAGGCCCGCGCGCTCCTCGACGCCATCAAGCGCGACCTGGCCACCGCCGCCGGCCTCATCTGAACGCCGAAGGGGCCCCGGGCGGAATCCCGGGGCCCCTTCGCGTGGGTGTGCGGCGGCTCAGGTCGCCGCGACGACCGAGATCAGGGCGATCAGGCCGGCCAGGGTGGGGGCGATGACCCACCAGCACCAGGTGGTGGTGACCTCGCCGGTGGCGCCGGGGTTGGCGGCGTTGCGTTCGGCCTGGTCCTTGAGGGCGGCGACGACGGCGTCGGACCAGGCGCGGGTGGGGTCGAGGCGGTCGTGGCCCGGCTGCTGCTTGGTGCGGGACGGCGGCAGGTTCGGGTCGCCGGAGGCGGCGGCCTTGGCGGCGCGGCGGGTGGCCTTCTTGCGCTGGCGCAGCGAGACGGGGACCGCCCAGACCTGGAACTTGCGTCCGCCGGCGAAGAGTTCGACCGAGTAGCCGGCCCGCAGCCCCTCCACGGTGGCCCACGGCGCGACGACGGTGCGCAGCGGGTTGCGCACCAGCAGCCGCTGGTCGTTGGACTTCACCACGGGCCGCAGCGTGTACGCGGCCACCGGGAAGCCGAAGACGGGCGCGGCGGCGAGCGCGACCCAGGGGGTGGCGCCGGTGCCGGAGACGACCGCGTCGATGATCAGCCAGGCGGCGACGCCGAGCAGCATGACGCCGGCGATGACGCCGGGAACGGAGCGGTAGACGCGGTCGGCGTACTTGGGCCCGTCGGCGGCGGACCCCTGGTCGGGTGTCCGGTCGGATTCGGTCATGGCGTCGATTCTGCCCCAGGGGCACGGCCCTCCCCAATGGCGACGGGGGCACGGGTCGGTCACGAATGATCCCTCCCGTGACCTGGGGCGTTCCGGCCGCACGGCCGCCGCGGATCGAACACGTGAGCTGCGTCACGCCCGTCAACCGGAGGGCCGCGCCGTTCGTAGCCACAAGTAAGGATTCGAAAACCTGCGAGGAGCCGACGATGACCGAGGAGGAGTTCACCGAGTTCTACAGCCACTCGGTCCGCCGGCTCACCGGCCAGCTGTACGTCGTCACCGGCGACCTGCACGAGGCGCAGGACGTGGTCCAGGAGGCGTTCGTCCGCGCCTGGGACCACCGCCGCTCGCTGGACCGCGACCACGCGCCCGAGGCCTGGGTGCGCACGGTGGCCGGCCGGCTGGCGATCAGCCGCTGGCGGCGGGCCCGGACGGCCGCCCGGGCGTGGCGGCGGCACGGCGACCCCGGCGACGTGGCGGGCCCGGACGCGGCGTCCGTCGATCTGGCCGCCGCGCTGCGCCGGCTGTCGGAGCGGCAGCGGCTGTGCGCCGCCCTGTTCTACGTCTGCGACCTGCCGTTGGACCGGATCGCCGCCGAGACCGGGATGGCCCCGGGCACCGTCAAGGCCCACCTGTCCCGGGCCCGGGCCGCCCTCGCGCTGCACCTCGACACACCCTCCGAGGCCGAGGAGAACCACCCATGAGCTCCCTTGACGCGCGCCTGTCCGGCGCGCTGCGGACGGCGGCCGACGCCGCCTCCGCCCGCACCACCGCCCCGCCCGCCCGGCAGGTCGTCGCCCGCGGGCGCCGGCGCCGCCGGGTCCGGGTCGGCGCGACCGTGACGGTGACGGCCTGCCTGGCGATCGCGGTGGGCGTCGCGTTCGACTCCGGCCGCCGGCCGCGCCCGGTCGGCCCGGCCGACGCGCCGGCGCTGACCGGGGTGCCCGGCCAGTCCGTGGTGCCCGGCCCGAGCGCCTCGACCACCCCGGGTCCGAGCGCCTCGCAGTCGCCGCCCACCATGGCCACTACCACCGCTCCGCCCGTGCCCAGCGACACTCCCGCCTGGCCCTGAGCCCCGACCGACCAGGACCCCCGATGCCCAGTACTCCGTTGACCGACCGTCCGCCGTCGTCCACCGCCCTGCCGGCCCCGCGCCCGCCGGCGGACGAACCCGACCGCCGGGACCTGCCGGCCCGGCTGTGGCACGCCGCCGGCCCGGCCGTCGCGGTGTACGCCGGTGCGCTGGTGCTGCACCTGGTGCTGCTGTCCGCGATGATCACCCGGCCGGGCGTCACGCTGACCGACCGGCTGACCTCCTGGGACGGCCGGCACTTCCTGGAGATAGCCTCCGGCGGCTACCCGGACAGCTACACCTACACCCCGCAGGGCGAGCTGACCGGCAACAACCTGGCGTTCTTCCCGCTGTTCCCGTGGCTGGTCCGGCTGGTGCACGCGGTGACGCCGCTGGGCTGGTCGGTGTCCGGCATCGTGGCGGCCCAACTGGCGCTGCTGGCGGCCCTGGTGCTGATCCACCAGCTGGTGGGCCGGCTGTACTCCCGGCGGACGGCGACGGTCGTCCTGGTGCTGCTGGCCGCGGCGCAGCCGATGTCGCTGGTGTTCTTCATGGCGTACAGCGAGTCGCTGCTGCTGGCCACCGCCGCCGGCACGCTGCTGGCCGCGCACCGCCGCGCCTGGGCGGCCGCCGGGGTGTGCGCCTTCCTGGCGGGCCTGACCCGCCCGGCGGGCATCGCGGTGATCGCCGCGCTCGGCGTCGCCGCGCTGATCGAGATGGTCCGCGAGCGCCGGGTGCTGGCCGGCCCGCTGGCCGCCACCGCGCTGGCCTGCGTCAGCACTCCGCTGTACCTGTGGTGGGTCGCCGCGCGGCTGGGCAGCGCCGACGCCTGGTTCACCGTTCAGCGGGCCGGCTGGAACACCCAGTGGGACTGGGGCAGCTCGCTCTGGGACTTCCTGATCCGCACCCTGCAGACCGGCGAGGGCTGGGTGCCGGTCTCGATAGCCGTCCTGGTGATCGCCCACCTGCTCGGCACCGCGCTGACCGTCCGCCGCACCACCTGGCCGCCGCTGCTGGTGTACGGCGCGATCGTGGTGGTGCTGACGCTCGCGCAGAGCAACTACTACCACTGCAAGCCGCGCCTGCTGGCCCCCGCGCTGATCTTCCTGCTGCCGGTCGCCGGCGCCCTCGCCCGGGCCCGCCGCTCCACCCGGATCGCCGTGCTGGCGGGCGCGGCGCTGTTCGGCTGCTGGTACGGCGCCTACATGGTCACCGCCTGGCCGTACGCGATCTGATCCCGCGTCGGCCGGGCCCGTCCGCGGGCTTGACAGCCCGCCGATAAGCGGTACGGCGGCACCGGGCCGGTTCGGTACGATTGCGGCGGCCGGGCGGCTGCTCAGAACGCGTCGCGAACCGGCCTCGACACCCGCCGCGGGCGCCGCCAGGCTCCCGCCGGAGAGCATCGGAGTTCCCCAGGATGACTCGGCAGTTGATCACCAGCGCGCTTCCCTACATCAACGGGATCAAGCACCTGGGCAACATGGTCGGGTCGATGCTCCCGGCGGACGTGTACTCCCGCTACCTGCGCCAGCGCGGCCACGAGGTGCTGTACATCTGCGCCACCGACGAGCACGGCACCCCGGCCGAGCTGGCCGCCCAGGAGGCCGGGCTGCCGGTCGCCGAGTTCTGCGCCCGGGCGCACGACCAGCAGAAGGCGATCTACGACGGCTTCCAGCTGTCCTTCGACTGGTTCGGCCGCTCGTCCTCGCCGCAGAACCGGGAGATCACCCAGGAGATCGCCCGCGAGCTGCACGCCAACGGCTTCATCGAGGAGCGGGCGATCCGCCAGGTCTACTCGATCGCGGACGGCCGCTTCCTGCCCGACCGCTACATCGTCGGCACCTGCCCGCACTGCGGCTACGACAAGGCCCGCGGCGACCAGTGCGAGAACTGCACCCGCGTCCTCGACCCGACCGACCTGATCGACCCGCGCTCGGCGATCAGCGGCAGCTCCGAGCTGGAGGTCCGGGAGACCAAGCACCTGTTCCTGCTGCAGTCCAAGCTCACCGACGAGGTCGAGGCCTGGATCGACGCGCACGGCGACAGCTGGCCGGTGCTGGCCTCCTCGATCGCCCGCAAGTGGCTGACCGAGGGCCTGCAGGACCGCGCCATCACCCGCGACCTGGAGTGGGGCGTCCCCGTCCCCGCCGACACCTGGCCCGAGCTGGCCGCCGAGGGCAAGGTCTTCTACGTCTGGTTCGACGCCCCGATCGAGTACATCGGCGCCACCAAGGAGTGGGCCGACGCGACCGGCGGCGACTGGCGCTCCTGGTGGTACGAGGCCGACGACACCGTCCGCTACACCGAGTTCATGGCCAAGGACAACGTCCCGTTCCACACGGTGATGTTCCCGGCCACCATCCTGGGCTCGCGCAAGCCCTGGAAGAAGGTCGACTACGTCAAGGCCTTCAACTGGCTGACGTACTACGGCGGCAAGTTCTCGACCAGCCAGAAGCGCGGCATCTTCACCGACGTCGCGCTGGAACTGCTGCCCGCCGACTACTGGCGCTACTACCTGATGGCGAACGCCCCGGAGTCCGACGACTCCAGCTTCACCTGGGACCTGTTCGCGGCCACCGTCAACAAGGACCTCGCCGACACCCTCGGCAACTTCGTCAACCGGGTGCTGTCGTTCAGCCGCAAGCGCTTCGGCGACGAGGTGCCGGCCGGCGCGGAGAACGGCGAGGCCGAGACGGCGCTGGGCGCGCAGATCGCCGAGCTGCTCGCCGAGTACGAGGCGCAGCTGGACGCGCTGAACTTCCGCAAGGCCGCGCAGGCGCTGCGCGCGCTCTGGTCGGCCGGCAACGCGTACCTCGACGTCACCGCGCCGTGGACGCAGATCAAGACCGACCCGGAGGCCGCGGCCCGCACCCTGCGCACCGCGATCAACCTGATCCACCTGTACGCGGTGCTCTCCGAGCCGTTCATCCCGGCGGCGGCCCGCACCGTCCGCGAGTCCTTCACGCTGGCCGACGACACCCGCACCTGGTTCACCGCCGACGAGGCCCGCGCCCTCGCGCACGTCCCGGCGGGCACGCCGCTCACCGTGCCGCCGGTGCTCTTCGCCAAGATCACCGACGAGGACCTGGCCACCTGGACGGAGCGCTTCGGCGGCGAGTGAGGTTTCTGCGGTAGCGGACAGGGCCCGGGGGAACGGGTGGGCCACCGTTCCCCCGGGCCCCTGTTTTCCGTCCTCCTGCTTTCCGGCCCCCGCCTATCATTCGCCTACGCGCGTAGATATGCTGCTCTGGTGACTATGTCCACTCTTGCAGCCAACGCCCCCGGCGCCACGGGCGGCGGCCTCGCGGACGTCGCGGCGTCCGAGGCCACCTTGCGCCGTTTCCTGCACGGCCTGCCCGGGGTCGACCAGGTGGGCCTGGAGGCGCGCGCAGCGACTCTCGGCACCCGGTCGATCAAGACCACCGCCAAGGCCTTCGCCATCGATCTCGCCATCTCGATGATCGACCTGACCACGCTGGAGGGCGCGGACACGGTCGGCAAGGTCCGCTCGCTGTGCGCGAAGGGCCTGAACCCCGACCCGACCGACCGCACCGCCCCGCGCGTCGCGGCGATCTGCGTGTACCCGGACATGGTCGCCACCGCGAAGGACGCGCTGCGCGGCAGCGACATCCAGGTCGCGTCGGTGGCCACCGCGTTCCCGTCCGGCCGGGCCGGGATGCCGGTCAAGCTGGCGGACACCGCCGAGGCGGTCGCCGCGGGCGCCGACGAGATCGACATGGTGATCGACCGGGGCGCCTTCCTCTCCGGCCGCTACCTGGAGGTCTTCGAGGAGATCCGCGCCGTCAAGGAGGCGTGCCGACGCGCCGACGGCAGCTCGGCCCACCTGAAGGTGATCTTCGAGACCGGCGAGCTGCAGACCTACGACAACGTCCGCCGGGCGTCCTGGCTGGCGATGATCGCGGGCGCGGACTTCATCAAGACCTCCACCGGCAAGGTGGCGGTGAACGCCACTCCCCCGGTGACCCTGCTGATGCTGGAGGCGGTGCGGGACTTCCGCGCGGCCACCGGCACCCAGGTCGGCGTGAAGCCGGCCGGCGGCATCCGCACCACCAAGGACGCCATGAAGTACCTGGTGATGGTGAACGAGACGCTGGGCGACGACTGGCTGAGCCCGCACTGGTTCCGCTTCGGCGCGTCCAGCCTGCTGAACGACCTGCTGATGCAGCGCCAGAAGCTGAGCACCGGCCGGTACTCCGGTCCCGACTACGTGACGGTGGACTGATCACGATGGCGAAGACCAACAAGAAGACCGAGCAGCCCGTGAAGCCCTCGGGCCTGTTCGGCTACGCCCCGGCCCCGGAGTCCCCGGCCGCCGCGGGCGAGATCGCGACGTCCTACGGCCACTTCATCGGCGGCCGGTTCGTCGACTCCTCCGGCTCGGAGGCGCTCAAGACCGTCAACCCGGCCACCGAGCAGGTCCTCGCGGAGTTCGCGCAGGGCACCGAGGAGGACGTGGACCGCGCGGTGGCGGCCGCCCGCAAGGCGTTCGCCGACTGGTCCGCGCTGCCGGGCAGCGAGCGCGCCAAGTACCTGTTCCGGATCGCCCGGATCGTCCAGGAGCGCAGCCGCGAGCTGGCCGTCCTGGAGTCGATCGACAACGGCAAGCCGATCCGGGAGACCCGCGACGTCGACCTGCCACTGGTCGCCGCGCACTTCTTCTACTACGCGGGCTGGGCCGACAAGCTGGACTACGCCGGCTTCGGTCCGAACCCGCGCCCGCTGGGCGTCGCCGCGCAGGTGATCCCGTGGAACTTCCCGCTGCTGATGCTGGCGTGGAAGGTTGCCCCGGCGCTGGCCACCGGCAACACGGTGGTGCTGAAGCCCGCCGAGACCACCCCGCTGACCGCGCTGCGCTTCGCCGAGATCTGCCGCCAGGCCGGCCTGCCGGACGGCGTGGTCAACATCGTCACCGGCGACGGCCGCACCGGCGCCGCGCTGACCGCGCACCCGGACGTCAACAAGGTGGCGTTCACCGGCTCGACCCCGGTCGGCCGGGCGATCGCCAGGCAGATCGCCGGCACGGACAAGAAGCTCTCGCTGGAGCTCGGCGGCAAGGCCGCGAACATCGTGTTCGACGACGCGCCGATCGACCAGGCCGTCGAGGGCATCGTCAACGGCATCTTCTTCAACCAGGGCCACGTGTGCTGCGCGGGCAGCCGCCTGCTGGTGCAGGAGTCGGTCCAGGACGAGGTGCTGGACGCGCTGAAGCGCCGGATGGGCACGCTGCGGGTCGGCAACCCGCTGGACAAGAACACCGACATCGGCGCGATCAACTCGGCCGCGCAGCTGGCCCGGATCACCGAGCTGGCCGCGGCGGGCGAGCAGGAGGGCGCCGAGCGCTGGGCGCCGGAGTGCGAACTGCCGGGCGCGGGCTACTGGTTCCGCCCGACGCTGTTCACCGGCGTCTCGCAGGCGCACCGGATCGCCCGCGAGGAGATCTTCGGCCCGGTGCTGTCGGTGCTGACCTTCCGCACCCCCGCCGAGGCGGTGGAGAAGGCCAACAACACCCCCTTCGGGCTGTCCGCGGGCATCTGGACCGAGAAGGGCTCGCGCATCCTGTGGATGGCGAACCGCCTGCGCGCGGGCGTGATCTGGGCGAACACCTTCAACAAGTTCGACCCGACCTCGCCGTTCGGCGGGTACAAGGAGTCCGGTTACGGCCGCGAGGGCGGCCGCCACGGTCTGGAGCCCTACCTGAATGTCGAGGCCCTCGATGTCTGAGCCCACTGTCCGTCTCGAAGTCTTCAAGACCTACAAGCTGTACGTCGGCGGGAAGTTCCCGCGCTCGGAGAGCGGGCGGGTGTACGAGGTGACTGACGCCAAGGACCAGTGGCTGGCCAACGCCCCGCTGGGCACCCGCAAGGATGCCCGGGACGCCGTGGTCGCGGCCCGCGCCGCCGTGAAGGGCTGGTCGGGCACCACCGCGTACAACCGCGGCCAGGTGCTGTACCGGGTGGCGGAGATGCTGCAGGGCCGCCGCGAGCAGTTCACCGCCGAGGTGTCCGCCGCGGAGGGCCTGGGCGGCAAGAAGGCGGCGGCGCTGGTGGACGCGGCGATCGACCGCTGGGTCTGGTACGCGGGCTGGACCGACAAGGTCGCGCAGATCGCGGGCGGCGCCAACCCGGTGGCCGGGCCGTTCTTCAACCTGTCCACCCCGGAGCCGACCGGCGTGGTCGGCGTCGTCGCCCCGCGGGCCGGCCACGGCTTCTCGCTGCTCGGCCTGGTGTCGGTGGTCGCCCCGGCGATCGCCACCGGCAACACCGTGGTGGTGGCGGCCGCCGAGCAGGCCCCGCTGCCGGCGCTGTCGCTGGGCGAGGTGCTCGCCACCTCCGACGTGCCGGGCGGCGTGGTCAACCTGATCTCCGGCCGCACCGCGGACATCGCGCCCACGCTGGCCTCCCACCAGGACGTCAACGCCCTCGACCTGGCGGGCGCGATCGACCGGGACGGCCCCGGCGCGGCGGCCGCCCTGGAGGCGGCGGCGGCCGATACATTGAAGCGAGTGGTCCGACCGGCCGCCGACCCGTCCGCCGTGGACTGGACGGCCGCTCCCGGCACCGGGCGACTGCTCTCCTTCCTGGAGACCAAGACGGTCTGGCACCCGATGGGCATCTAGCCCGGCCCGACCGGCCAACTCCACACAGACCGGCCGCCCTCAGCGCCCCTACCCCCCCGGGGGCCCGGGCGGCCGCGACGGGCCCGCACTTCTCCCCCCCTGGTGCGGGCCCGTCCTCATGCCCTCCCGCGGGCCGTCCCGCGGGCCCTCCCGCCCGAATCGGGGCCGAACGGCGGGTTACCAGCAACCCGCCGGATGCCTCAGACTGGTATCTCGTGAGTGACTCCCCGCTGAACCGCCGCCCGATATCCCGCGTCATCCTGCTGTCGGGCCCCTCGGGGTCGGGAAAGTCCTCGCTGGCCGAGCGCAGCGGCCTGCCGGTGCTGCAGCTCGACGACTTCTACAAGGACGGCGACGACCCGTCGCTGCCCCAACTCCCGGACGGCGGCGGCCCGGACTGGGACTCGCCGGACTCCTGGCACGGCGACCAGGCGCTGGCGGCGATCCGGGCCCTGGCCTTCGACGGGAAGGCCGAGGTGCCGGTCTACTCGATCCCCGCGAACGGCCGCTCCGGCAGCCACGCCCTCGTCCTGGACGGCGCGGCCGCGTTCGTCGCCGAGGGCATCTTCGCGGCCGAGCTGGTCCGCCGCTGCCAGGCGGAGGGCCTGCTCGGCGACGCCCTGTGCCTGCGCAACAAGCCCTCCACCACGGCCTGGCGCCGTTTCCGCCGCGACGTCCGCGAGGGCCGCAAGTCCATCCCCTATCTGCTCCGCCGCGGCCTGCGCCTGATGCACGCCGAGCGCGGCATCGTCGCCCGTCAGGTCGAACTCGGCTCCTACGCCTGCTCCGGCATCGAGGCGGGCCGCCGGATCGCCGCGGTGGCCCGGCAGTTGCCCGCCGAACTGGTCTGAGCGGCGGCGGACGGGCCCGGGGCCGTCACTCCCCGCCCGGGAGGTGGCGGCGGACCGCCCGGGGCAGGACGAACCAGAGGCCGGCGAAGATCAGCCCGACGACGGCGGTGATCGGCACGGCCGCGGGGAAGCCGAGGACCACGGCGAGGACCAGCAGCACGGCGCCGCTGAGGGCCATCGCCAGCAGGATCAGGCCGAGTTGGGCGATCCGGGCGGACACCTTGACGATCCGCTGCCGGTCGGGGTGGTGGGCCAGGCCGCGGTGCAGCGCGACCGGCGTGGCGAGCACGGCGGCGGCCACCACCGCGAGCAGCAGCACCACGACGTAGACGTCCTGCCGGGCGTCGTCGAGGGTGGCGAAGCGCGGGGTGAAGGCGACGCCGAGCAGGAAGGCGAAGACGATCTGCACGCCGGTCTGCAGCACCCGCAGTTCCTGGAGCATCTCGACCAGCCGGCGGTCGGCGCGGGCCTGCGGGGATTCCTCGGTGGGATCGTCCATCCGGTCATTGTCGCGGCCGGCGGGCCCGGAAAGGCCAAAGGCGGGCCCCGGTGCTTGTCTCCCCCGCACCGGGGCCCGCCTTCGTCCGTGGTGCCGGACGGCCCCCGACGGTCGCTCCCCCTGAGCGGCCCGCCGTCGTCCCGCACCTTCCCCACCCACCCGTCCCCCCGGACGGGAGTCCTGTCGGTCAGGCGACCAGCTCGCCGAAGGCGTGCACGGTGTCGCCGGAGCGGTTGAGCTGCTCGTCGTCGCGCATCCGGCGCAGCGCGCGCCAGATGGAGCTCTTCACGGTGCCGACCGAGATGCCGAGGATGTCGGCGATCTCCGGGTCGGTGCGGCCCTCGTAGTAGCGCAGGACCAGCATGGTGCGCTGGTTCTCGGGCAGCTTGGCGAGCGCCTGCCAGAGCACGGTGCGCAGCTCGGTGCCGCCCATCGCGTCGGTGTCGCCGGCGTGCTCGGGGAGTTCCTCGGTCGGGTACTCGTTGACCTTGCGGCGGCGCCAGGCGGAGATGTGCAGGTTGGTCATGGTGCGGCGGAGGTAGCCACCGACCGCGGCCTTGTCGGTGATCCGGCCCCAGGCGCGGTAGGTGGAGAACAGCGCGGACTGCAGCAGGTCCTCGGCCTCGTAGCGGTCGCCGGTGAGGTGGTAGGCGGTGGCGTACAGGGAGGCGCGCCGCTCGCGGACGTACGCGGTGAACTCGGCGATGTCGCGTGCCTCGTCCTTCACGGCGGCCGGGTGCTCCCCCTGCGCGCCTCCCTGTTCGGCCTGCTCCCCCCGGAAGGTCTGCGGCGCGAGCCGCAGCATCCGTCCCGCGGTCGGGTTCCCGGCCCGCCCGTGGGTGGTGTCGCCGCCCCTGGTCCCCACAACCGGGCGGCGGGTTCCGGCGCTGTGCGCGCACCCCCGTACGAGTACGGCGCCGGCGTTCTCCTCCTCGTGACGCGGCCGGTTGGTGCCCAGCACGGCTGCACGCGGCCCGGAGTTTCGGGTCGTCAGCGTTGCGGTCATCGGGCACCCCCATGGTCGGTACGAGCGGTTCCTTGCCGTCGCCGTTCCGGTCCGGAGCCCGGTGTCTTCCGCGGCGACATGGAAAATCCTGCCGGTCGCTCGTCATGGCGGTGTCCGGCGACTGTCACAGGGCTGTCACAAGCGTGCGCGTTTCGGGGCAGTCGTCGGCTCCGAGTTGGCTGACGCCGGAGCGGCCCCGTCCGGTTCCCGGGGGGACCAGGATCACCCGGGTGGGTGTTTCCCGGGTCGGGGTGGGACACAATGACCTCCGTGTCTTACCTGCTTCTGATCGAGGACGACGACGCCATTCGCACCGGCCTCGAACTCGCCCTCACCCGCCAGGGCCACCGGGTCGCCACCGCCGCGTCCGGTGAGGACGGTCTGCGCCTGTTCAAGGAGCAGCGCCCGGATCTGATCGTCCTCGACGTGATGCTGCCCGGCATCGACGGTTTCGAGGTGTGCCGGCGGATCCGGCGCACCGACCAGCTGCCGATCATCCTGTTGACGGCGCGTTCCGACGACATCGACGTGGTGGTGGGCCTGGAGTCCGGGGCCGACGACTACGTGGTGAAGCCGGTGCAGCCCCGGGTGCTGGACGCCCGGATCCGCGCGGTGCTGCGGCGCGGTGAACGGGAGAGTTCGGACTCGGCGGCGTACGGCGGTCTGGTGATCGACCGTTCGGCGATGACCGTGACCAAGGACGGCCAGGACCTCCAGCTGACGCCGACCGAGCTGCGGCTGCTGCTGGAGCTGAGCCGCCGCCCGGGGCAGGCGCTGTCCCGCCAGCAGCTGCTGCGGCTGGTGTGGGAGCACGACTACCTGGGCGACTCCCGCCTGGTGGACGCGTGCGTGCAGCGGCTGCGGGCGAAGGTCGAGGACGTGCCGTCCGCGCCGACGCTGATCCGCACCGTTCGCGGGGTCGGCTACCGTCTGGACCCGCCCGCGTGATCTCTTCCTTCTGCTTGGTGAGCCTTTTTTGACCGATCATCAGTCCGCGCCGCGCCGTCTCCGTTCGGCGTCCTGGCGGCGGCTCAGTTCGCTCAGGGTCCGGCTGATCGCGGTGTTCGCCGCGGTGGCGCTGGTGACCGCCGTGTCCGCGTCCGGGATCGCCTACTGGCTGAACCGGGACGCGGTGCTCAGGCGTGCCCAGAACGCCTCGCTGAACGACTTCCGCGGTTCGCTGACCCGCAACGTCTCGCAGCTGCCGCTGCACCCGACCTGCCAGGACCTCTCCAACCTGGCCGTGCAGGTGGCGAGTTCCGGCCTGGCGTACGACGTGGTGGTGGTCGACCCGTCGCAGCCGGACTGCACGGCCTCCTCGGACCCGATCGCGTTCACCGTCAAGCAGGTGCCGTCGACGCTGGTCTCGGCGGTCGAGAAGCCCCGCGAGGTCGGCCCGAACAACCCGTACCAGTACCACCTGTACTGGCAGCGGGTGACGCTGGCCGGCCCGTACGTGGTCGGCGGGACGAAGGTGGCGCCGGACGGGCCGACCGCCTACATGTTCAAGTCGCTGCAGAACGAGCGCGCCGACCTGAACACCCTCGGCTGGTCGCTGGCGATCGCCACGCTGCTGGCGCTGGTGGGCTCCGCGCTGCTCGCGCAGGGCGCCTCGGCGACGGTGCTGAAGCCGGTGCGCCGGCTCGGCGAGGCCGCCCGGCGGCTCGGCGAGGGCGAGCTGGACACCCGGCTCGACGTCGAGGGCAATGACGAACTCGCCGAGCTGGCAAGGACGTTCAACCGCACTGCGGAGTCGCTGTCGGAGCAGGTCGCGGAGCTGAGCGCGCGCGAGGCGCAGTCCCGGCGGTTCGTCGCCGACATGTCGCACGAGCTGCGCACGCCGCTGACCGCGATGACCGCCGTGACCGACATCCTGGAGGACGAGGCCGACTCGCTCGACCCGATGATCGAACCGGCGGTGCGGATCGTGGTCTCCGAGACCCGCCGGCTGTCCGACCTGGTGGAGAACCTGATGGAGGTGACCCGGTTCGACGCGGGCACCGCCAAGCTGGTCGCCGACGAGGTCGACATGGCCGACCTGATCATGTCCTGCATCGACGGCCGGGCCTGGTACGACGCCGTCGAGCTGGACGCCCCGCGCGGCATCCTGGCGGTGGTCGACCCGCGCCGCCTGGACGTGGTGTTCGCCAACCTGATCGGCAACGCGCTCAAGCACGGCGGCTCGCCGGTGAAGGTGAAGGTCCGCCAGGACGGCGAGACCGTGGTGGTCCAGGTCTCCGACGGCGGCCCGGGCATCCCGGAGGACGTGCTGCCGCACGTCTTCGACCGCTTCTACAAGGCCGACAAGGGCCGGGCCCGCTCCGAGGGCAGCGGCCTGGGCCTGTCGATCGCCGAGGCCAACGCCCTGATCCACGGCGGCACCATCACCGCCGCCAACAACCCGGAGGGCGGTGCCGTGTTCACCCTCACCCTGCCGCTCACCCAACCGCCCGCCCCCGGCCCGGAAGAAGCACCATGATCGCCCGCCGCCGCCTCCGCGCCGTGGCCCTGCTGGCCGGCTCGACGGCCCTGCTCACCGGCTGCGGCATCCGCCCGACCGCCGTGCCGGTGGACGCCGGCGCCCCGGCCAGCCGCACCGCCTGCCCGACGCCCGTGCTGATGCCGGTCGCCCCGGCCGCCTCGCCCACCGCGACCCCGCCGGCCGCCACCGCGCCGGCCGGCGGCCCGGGCGCGACCGGGAAGCCCAAGGCCTCGCCGAGCCCGTCGCCGTCCGCCACCCCGTCCCCGGCGGCGTCCGCCCCCGGGGTGTTCGGCGCGCCGTCCGCGAGCCACTGCCCCTGATCTCACCCGTACGGCGGAACCGCCTCCGCTGCGGCGCGCGTCCCCCGGATTGTGCACACCACTGCGCGAACCGACCACACGACGGCGCCGTACCGGCAGCGGACGACAGCCCGGGTGCTGCTGACCCTTCACCTGCTGGCGCTCGGCTGGCTGGCCCTCCGGCCGGTCAGCGCCCCCTGGACCGGGCCGTCCAACCTGACCCCGTTCGCCACCGTGCACCAGGACCTGGCCGCCGGCGGCCTCACCGCCGCCCGCCGCCTCGCCGCCGGGCTCGTCCCGCTGGCCCCGGTCGGCGTCCTGCTGCCGCTCGCCGTCGGCAGTCCGCGCCGCGCCTGGTTCCTGTCGTTCCTGCGCACCACCGCCGCCGCCGCGCTGCTCGCCACCGCCCTCGAATTCCTGGAGGGCTGGGCGCCCGGCAACGTCCTCAACGTCGACGACATCCTGCTCGGCACGCTCGGCGCGGCCGCCCTCCACCTGCTGGTGACGCCGCTGCTGCGGGCGCACGCCCTGCGCCGGGCCCCCGGGGTGCGGGCCGCCGCGGCGCCGCGGCAGGAGAGCCCGAAGGAGCGGACGCCGGTGCGGCCGGCTCCGGCCCGCAGGCCGGTCGGCGGCCGGGTTCAGCCGTTCCGGTAGGCGCGCCCGCCCGTGCGGCGGTGCGGGCCGCCCGCGCCCGCCCCGCCGCCGGGGACGGTCACTTGCCCAGGATCGGGGCCCCGTCGATGACGCCCGAGGTCGGCGGCACGGGCTCCACCGGACGGTCGAAGTCGCTGTAGACCATGTCGACCTTGGTCGGGTTGCTGCCCGAGGTCGCCAGCAGGTACGCCGGGCCCTCGGCGGCGACGACGAACTCCGTGTCGGAGCCGACCGCCTTGAACACCTGGCCCTTCACGCCCTTGACGTCCTTGATCGCACCGGGGGTGGTGGGCACCTCCGTGCCGCCGTCGGACATGCCGCCGGTGGCCATGATCTCGAAACCGCTCTCGCAGAAGCCGGTGAGCTTCTTGGCCGTCCCGTTGTCGGCGGCGATCTTCATCGTCGTGCCGCCGAGCTTCTTGACGTTCTTCCCGAACTCGCCGTCCGGCGTCAGCCAGGTGGTGCCGCCCTTGCGGACGAACTCGATCTTGTCCTCGCCGCCGGGGTGTATCCAGCCCACGCAGTTGCCCTCGCGGTCCGCGAACGCCTCACCGGTCAGCGGCTTTCCGGCCACGTCCACCGTGAAGGTGACCCGGACCGACTTCACCTTGGCGGCGGCCTCGCGGGACTCCTTCAGCAGCTCCTTCGGCTTCGCGCTCGGCGACGGGGAGGCGGAGGCCGAGGCGGGGGCCGACGAGGCGGGCCCGGCCGCCTTGTCCTTGGCGTCGTCCTTCGGCCCGCAGGCCGCCACGCCGGCACCCAGCAGTACGGCCAGTGCGGCCGCGGTGGCCGCCCGCCGTCCGTTGTTCATCAAAGCCCTGCACCCATCTGTTTCTGATTTTGGAGATGCCCATGTCACTTTCGGGGCATCAGTTCGAGGGCGACCCACGGTCGGCGCTCGGTCGCGCGATTGTTCCATTCCGCCGTCCCCGGCCACCAGTCGATTCCGCGGCGCGGGCCGGGAGTTGATCAGTCCTCGAACTCGTCGCCGGCGTCCTCGCCGCCCGCGGGCTCGTCGCCGAAGTCGGCGACCTGGTCGGCAGGCGGCGGGGTGACCGTCACCGGGGCGCCGTAGTCGCGGAAGAACATGGTGGCCCGGCCCGCGCGGGTGGTCATCTCCGCCCGCAGCAGGTAGGGCTCGCCCTCGGCGGCGACGGCGATCCGGATCTCCGAGCCGGAGTCGGCCTCGGCGTCCAGGGCGAGGTCGGCGGCGGCGGCGCCGGGGACGTAGCGCAGGACCGCCGCCGGAACACCGTTGATCCGGGTGCCGGCCTCGGCGACCCACTCCCCGCCCGCGCCCGCCATGTCGCCGATCGTCTCCGGCATCGTGAGGGCCAGCTCGCAGTAGCTGTTCATCTGCACCGCCGCCTTGCCGCGGCCCGCCATCCACTTGTCGGCCGGCCCGCCGGCGCCGACGGGGCTCTCGATCTTCATGTAGGACTGGTCGCCCTTGCGCAGGATGTGGATCTGCTGCGCCTTCGCGTCCGCCCCGGCCTGGATCGGGTCGCCCCCGCCGATCTCGGTGGCGCAGTCGCCGCCCCGGGCGACCGAGGTGGTGATCAGCTCCGCCCCCGACCCCTGCTCCATCCGCAGCGTCATCCGCACCGAGGGCGCCTTCTCGCCGGCCGCCCTCGCCTTGGCGAGGATCTCCTGCCCGGCGAGCCCGGACAGGCCGTTCTGCGCGTCCGAGCCCGCGCGGTCGTCCGACCCGCAGGCGGTCATTCCCGTCATGGCGAGGACGGTCAGGACAACGGCGGCCGGCCGGCGGTTCGTACGCACAGGAAGCTCCCCCAGATTCAGCGGAAGAAAATCAAATCGCGTGAGTGTGTCATTTCCCCGGCCCGGACCACCAGTCAGGTCCGTCCCTTCACCCGGCCTTTGCCCCTGTTTGCCCGGAAGAAGAAGGGTGCGGCGGTGCCCGGCGTCCGCTCAGCGCCCGCCGTCGAGGACGAAGTGCCGGCCGCTCGCGTCGGCGGTCTGCTCGGCTGGGGGTGCGGCGACCGCCACCGGCTCGTCGAAGGCGTAGAAGCGCATGGCGGTGGCCGCGTCGCCGGCCTCGTCCACCGACAGCAGGTAGGGCCGGCCCTCGGCGGCGACCGCCACCGTCCCGGACCGGCCGTGCGCGACCGTCCCGCCGATCCGGAACGCCAGGAAATCGGCCGGGGCGCCTTTCAGCTGCCGCACGCCGGACTTGGTCCACTCGGCGTCGGCGAAGTCGATCGGTCCCTGGAGGGCGGCCGTTCTGAGCAGCAGGTCGCAGTAGGCGGTGTAGTGCCGGCCGAGTTCACCGGGGTCGGACAGCCACTTGTCGGCGAGCTCCGGCCCGGCGTCCGGCAGCACCTGCGCGAGCAGTGCGGGGGACGGCTTCACCCAGGCCGTGCCCGCCAGGCGGCGCACCTCCGTCTCGGCGCCGTCCTCGGACACCGTCCCGGTGCAGTCGCCGTTGCGGGCGACGGCGAGCGAGTACTCGACCGCCGTGGCGTCCCGCTTCGTGCGGACCGTCCCGCGCACCGAGGTCAGGCCGGCGCCCGCCTGCCGGGCCTGCTCCAGGACCTGTTCGGCCGTCAGGTCCGCCAGCCGGTTGTCGGACCCCGCCGAGGGCGCCGCGTCGACCGGGCCGGCGCCGACCGGGTCGCAGGACGCCACCGAGATCACCCCGGCCATGCCGAGCCCGACCAGCCCGACCACCAACGCCGTGGTCGGCCACCCGCTCGTCCGCGTCTGCCCCGCCACTCGTTCCCGCCCCTGCTCCGTGCCTTGGTTCGTGCCGCTGGTTCGTGCTGCCGGCTTCGTGCTGCCGGTCCGTGCCGCTGGTTCGTGCCCCGGTGAGTCTGGCAGCCGCCGGGGCCCGAGCACCACCGTTACCGGCGGTTCGGCCGCGGCCGCTACCCACCTTCGCGACCGCCAATCTCGGGGTCCGTCCCGGAGTCGACCCCGAGGCCGGGATCCCCCCGGACGAGGAGTGCCTCCGGGTCCGGATCGGCATCGCGGCGGACGAAGAACCACAGGTCGCGGCGGGACGATGGAGTCAGCCCGGTCGGACCGCCCGACCCGGGAGCACTCCCTCGGAGGAGCAGATGAGCACCCTCGCCCGTCCTCGCCACGACCGCATCATCGGCGGCGTCTGCGCCGGCATCGCCCGGCGCTTCGGGTACACGCCGTGGACGGTCCGGGCCATCTTCCTGGCGTCCTGCCTGCTGCCGGGCCCGCAGTTCCTGATCTACCTGGCGCTGTGGCTGCTGCTCCCCCAGGAGCCGTGACCCGCCGAACGCACCCATGACGAAGGGGCCGCCCCGCACTAGGACTTGTCCGGTCGATCATGTGCGGAGCCAGATGACCAGGGCTGCTGCGGTGACGGTTCCGAGGTAGACGTATCCGCGTTTGTCGTAGCGG
>NZ_JBSGDD010000039.1:0-59847 GCF_053602195.1 Kitasatospora sp. NPDC004531
ACCAGGTGCACGGTGCCGCCCGCGAACGGCGTGCACCCGACTTCACCAGCCCGGGGCCCGAGGGGCTGACCGACCGGGACGGCCGCCCGCGCCGGGACGACGACTGACGGCAGGCGCGATCGCCCGGCCCGGCCCTGGTGTTCAGCCGGCCGCCGTCCGGCCCAGGGCGAGCGCCGCCAGCACGGCCGCCGCGTCGGGGACGACGGCGTCGTCGAAGCGGGCCTGCGCGGAGTGGTTGTAGGGCGCGGTGAACGGATCGGTGCCCGGCGGGCAGGCCCCGACCATCACGTACGCGGCGGGGACGAGGGCGGCCAGCATGCCGAAGTCCTCCGAGCCGGCCACCGGCCGCGGCATCTCGACGTACCGTTCGTCGCCCAGCAGTTCGCGGATCGTGCGTTCCGCGAACGCCGCCTCGGCCGGGTCGTTCACCGTCACCGGGTAGCCGGGCTCGACCACCGCGTCGACCTCGCAGCCGTGCGCCTCGCCGATGCCGCGCACCAGCCGCAGCGCCCGGTCGCGGACCTGCTCGCGGGCGGCGGACGAGAACGAACGGACGGTGGCGGCGAACTCGGCCCGGTCGGGGACGACGTTCTCGACGGTGCCCGCGTGGAAGGCACCGACGGTGACCACCACCGGGTCGAAGGCGTCGAACTGCCGGGTGACCATGGCCTGCAGGGCCAGCACCGCCTCGCAGGCGACCGGCACCGGGTCCAGCGCCAGGTGCGGGCTGGAGCCGTGGCCGCCGCGGCCGCGGACCACCACCCGCAGCGTGTCGCTGGCGGCCATGATCGGGCCGGGCCGGCCGGCCACGTACCCGGCGGGCAGCTGCGCGGCGGTGACGTGCAGCGCGTACGCGGCGGCGACCCGCTCGCCGGCGGCGTCCAGCACCCCTTCCTCGATCATCCGGGCCGCGCCGCCGGAGCCCTCCTCGCCGGGCTGGAACATGAACACCACGCTGCCGGCCAGCCGTTCGCGCCGCTCGGCCAGCAGCCGGGCCGCGCCGACCAGCGCCGCGGCGTGCAGATCGTGGCCGCAGGCGTGCATCGTGCCGGGCACCTCGGAGGCGTACGGCAGGCCGGTCTCCTCCTGCACGGGCAGCGCGTCCAGGTCGGCGCGCAGCAGCACGGCCGGACCGGGGCGGGCGCCGCGCAGCACGGCGGTGACGGAGGACAGCTGCTCGCCGAGGGTGATCTCCAGCGGCAGGCCGTCCAGCTCGGCCAGCAGGCGGGCCCGGGTGCGCGGCAGGTCGAGGCCGATCTCCGGGTGCCGGTGCAGGTCGCGGCGGAGCTCCACCAGGGCGGGCCGGAGCGCGGCGGCGGCCAGGCACAGGTCGTCGGGAACGGAGGGGACAGCGGGGTGCGCGGCGGCGGGGGCGGGGTTGGGCTCGGTGTGGGTCGACACGGATGCGCCTCCAGGGTGGACGGGGAGCGGGCGGTCCCCTGCATCCTGACCCGGGAGAGGCGCGCGGGCGCCCCCGACGCACGGATCAGTCGCGTCCGGCGGGTTCGGCGAGCGGCCCGCCCGCCGGCCCTGAACCCCGGGCCCGGGGTTCAGGGACAGACCAGGCCCAGCGTCGGAAAGTACGTCCGATAACGAGTGGCGTCCCTGGTGAGCAACCTGTGGCCACGCACGGCCGCGTGCGCGCCGATGTAGAAGTCCGGCAGCGGCGCGGCCTTCTGCCCGCCGCGCCGCCGGTACTGGAGGAACGCCTTGCCGGCCAGGAAGCCCGCCTCGTAGGGCAGCGGCTCGCGTCCGAACGCCTCGGCCGGGAGCACCTCGTCGAGCTCCTCGATCGTTGCGAAGGCCACCGACACCTCGGCGTAGACGATCGGGTTGATCACCACCGGACCCTCGTCCTGGGCCTTGGCGAGTGCGGTCTCGGACCAGTCCGCCCAGGTGGAGTCGTCCGTCATCAAGTCCAGCAGCACGCATGAATCCACCAGCGTCACCGGTCGGCTCTGCTCGCGGCCCACCAGCGTCAGTCGGCTACTCGCCACGCAGCAGCTCCATGATCTGATCGGTGGACATTCCCCCGGCGGCACTGCCTCTCATCCGCCGAGCCAGCCGCTGCCCCCGCGTCCCGCTGTCCGCCCGGCGGACTATCCGCAGCCCGCCGCCTTCCTCGACGACATCCACCTCGTCCCCGGGGTGGAGGCCCAGCTTCTCGCGGAGCTCTGACGGGATGGTGACCTGGCCTTTGCTGTTCAACCGCATGGCGGGCTCCCAGGGTGTCGCGTATTACTGCTACTACGTAATACTACGCCCCGGCTGTGCGGGGATGCCCCACGAGAGGACGCGCGACCGTCAACTCCCGTACCGCCGACCGCACTCCGCTCCCACCCGTGCGTCCGGCGGAGTCAGTCGGCGGCGGCCGCTGCGGACAGCAGGGTCTCGGCGGCCTCGGTGCGGGCGTAGAGGACGTGGCGGCCGACGCGGTGGGCGGTGAGGAGGCCGGCGTGCCGGAGGGCGGTGAGGTGTTGGGAGACGGCGCCGGGGGTGAGGGCGGTGCGGTGGGAGAGGGCGGTGGTGGAGGCGGGGGTGTCGAGTTCGGCGAGGAGGCGGGCGCGGGTGGGGCCGAGCACGGCGGCGAGCGGGTCGGGGAGGGCGGCGCGGCGTTCCCAGAGCGTGGCGACGGCGCGCGGGGGGTAGCGGAGGGTGGGTTGCCAGTCCGGGGTGATGAGGGAGAACACGCGCGGCCAGACGAACACCGACGGGACGAGCAGCAGGCCGCGGTCGGCGAGCCGGCGGGTGCCCCGGCTGTGGCGGTGGCCGACGTAGAGCGTGTCGTCGTCCCAACTGACGTCCGTCCCCAGGTCGTTCAGCAGCCGGTCCGCCCCGTGTTCGGCGAACAGCCGGGCGCGGTGCAGGACGTCGCCGTCGAGGACGGCGCGGATCCGGGGCCAGTGCGGGGCGAGCGCGATCTCCCAGTAGGCGCCGATCAGTTCGGCGAGTTCGGCCAGGCCGCGGTCCGGGTCGGCGCGCAGCCGGTCGATCCGCTGCGAACGGGGCGCACGGGGGCCGTCGAGGCCCGTGCGGACCAGGTCGGGGGGTGTGGCGCGCAGGACGGCGAGTTCGACCTCCAGGTCGGGGACGGAGATCGTGGGCGGGGGCGCGAGGAACGCCGGGATCAGCCGGGGCGGGTCGGGGACGAGGTCGGCGAGCAGGCGCCAGTCCAGCCCCGCGTCGGCGAGACGGCGGTGCGCCTCGGTGCTCCACGCACGGTGCAGCGGGTGTTCGGCGGGGTGCTTCAACACCCGTGCGCTCGCCACGACTTCCCACAGCGGCGAGAGGGCGAACCGGGTGCGGGCCAGGTCGCGGAGGGAGAAGGTCACGTCCAGCACGTGCGCCCCTTTCACGGCGGGTGTCCGTCGCAGGATTCGGTCCAGCCTAAATTCCTCGCCCGCCGCCCGGCCCCGCCGGGACCCTCGTGCCATGACCTCCACCGCTCCCCCCGGGCCGGTCCCGGCCTCCGCCGCACCGTCCGATCCGCATCCTCCGGCCCTGCGCAACCCCGGCTTCCGGCTCCTGCTCGGCGCGGCGGTGGCGAGCAGACTGGGCACGGCGGTGAGTTCGCTGGCGATCCCGCTGACCGCCCTGCTGGCACTGCACGGCTCACCCGGGCAGGTCGGCCTGCTGGCGACGCTGAGCACACTCGCGTTCCTGCTCATCGGCCTGCCGGCCGGGGCCTGGGTGGACCGGGTCCGCAAGCGGCCGGTGATGATCGCGGCCGACCTGGCCCGGGCCGCGCTGCTCGGTTCGGTGCCGGTCGCCTGGCTGCTCGGCGTCCTGACGATGCAGCAGCTCTACCTGGTGGTCCTGCTGTCCGGCGCCGCCACGGTGTTCTTCGACGTGGCCGCGCTGAGCCACCTGCCCGACCTGGTCGGCCGCAGCCGGCTCACCGAGGCCAACGCCCACCTGGTGACGACGGACTCCCTCACCCAGATCGGCGGGCGCGGCGCGGCCGGCCTGCTGGTGGCGTCGCTCTCCGCCCCGGCGGTGATCGTGATCGACGCGGCGAGCTACCTGTGGTCGGCGCTCCTGCTGCTGCGGATCCGGCGGCCGGAGTCGGCCCCTCGGGAAGAGGCGGGCGGCAGGCGGCTCGGTGCCGAGATCCGCGAGGGCGTCGGCTTCGTGTTCGGTCACCCGACGCTGCGGGCGGTGGCGCTCGCGGGGGCCGGCACCAACCTGTCGATCCAGCTGTTCCAGACCATGCTGCCGGTGCTGTTCACCACTGAACTCGGCTTCCCCGCCTGGGTGGTGGGCCTGTTCTTCGCGCTCGGCGGCCTCGGCGTGCTCCTCGGTTCGGTCGCGGCCCGCCGACTGGCCCACCGGGTCGGGGCCGGACGCGTGCTGTGGCTGATGGGCCTGGCCGTCGCACCGTTCGGGGTGCTGACGGCGCTGGCCGACCGGGGTGCCGCGATGTGGCTCGCGACGGGCGCCTGGCTGGTCGTCACCTGCAAGATCGGCATCGACAATGTGATCAACGTGAGCTTCCGGCAGGCCGCGACCCCGGACCACCTGCTGGGCCGGATGAACGCCACCATGCGGGTGCTGCTGACCGGCTCGCTCGCCCTCGGCGCCGCGCTGGCCGGCCTGCTGGCCGAACTCGCCTCCGTCCGAACGGTGTTGTGGGTCGCCGCCGCCGTGCTCGGCACCGTCTGGGTCCCGATCCTCTGCTCGCCCCTGCGCACCCGGCGCGACCTGCCGGGAGCCTCCGTTCGACGCTGAAACAGCACCGGGGCGGCAGCGCCGTCGCGCCGCCGCCCCGGTGCCTGCGGGGTTACTTCTTCGGGGTCAGGCAGAGGACGAACTTGTCGCTGCCCAACTGCTGGGCGAGGGCGTCGAACTCGTCACCGCAGGCGTGGGTGTCGAAGGTGTTGTCGATGACCTTCTCGACGGTGTGGGTGGCCTTGCTGTCGTCGCAGCCGACGTTGTCGACCTTGGGGTCGGTCTCGGAGCCGGTGACGGCGACGCACTGGCCGACCTTGGCGTGCACGGGCTTCTCGGTCGTGGCGTCGCGGATGACGAACTTGACCACGCCGATGATGATGACCAGCACCAGGATGCCGAGACCGGAGAGCAGCTTCTTGCCGATGGTCTTCTTGGGTGCGACGGGCACCTGCGGGGCCTGGCCGTACTGGAACGGAGCCTGGCCGGCGGCCTCGGGCGCGACCGGCGGCTGGGGGTTCTGCGGAGGCTGCGGGGTGCTCATGGGTTCCCTCTTGGGTCACTCAAAGTCGAACGGGCTCGCGAACCTTATCCAGATCCGACGTAGGTCCATTCCGGCAATCAGTCCATATCGGACGGCCGTCATTCAAGCGATATGTAAAGAGTTGCCCAACCCTCGAACCGCCCCCACCGCGGCCCACGGCGGAACCTCCGGCCAGCCGCGCCCCGGCGGGTGCCCGCCGCCCGGTCGATCCCGTCCCAGTCCTGGACAGGTACGACGCAGCGCCGCCCCGGAGGGGGTGCGGGGCGGCGCTGCGGTCGGGGTGGGGTGTCAGTCGGCCAGTGGCAGGTAGACCCGGTTGCCCTGGGCCGCGAACTCGGCGGACTTCTCGGCCATGCCGGCCTCCACCGTGGCGGTGAGGTCGGCGCCGTGCTCGTCCCGGATCTGCTGGCTGATCTTCATGGAGCAGAACTTCGGGCCGCACATGGAGCAGAAGTGCGCGGTCTTGGCGGGTTCGGCGGGGAGGGTCTCGTCGTGGAAGGCGCGGGCAGTCTCCGGATCGAGGGCCAGGTTGAACTGGTCCTCCCAGCGGAACTCGAAGCGGGCGTCGGAGAGGGCGTCGTCCCAGGCCTGGGCGCCGGGGTGGCCCTTGGCGAGGTCGGCGGCGTGGGCGGCGATCTTGTAGGTGATGACGCCGGTCTTCACGTCGTCCCGGTTGGGGAGGCCGAGGTGTTCCTTGGGGGTGACGTAGCAGAGCATCGCGGTGCCCCACCAGGCGATCATCGCGGCGCCGATGCCGGAGGTGATGTGGTCGTAGCCGGGCGCGACGTCGGTGGTCAGCGGGCCGAGGGTGTAGAACGGGGCCTCGTCGCAGATCTCCTTCTGCAGGTCCATGTTCTCGCGGATCTTGTGCATCGGGACGTGCCCGGGGCCTTCGATCATCACCTGCACGTCCTTGGCGCGGGCGATCCGCCCGAGCTCGCCGAGCGTGGTGAGTTCGGCGAACTGGGCCTCGTCGTTGGCGTCGGCGATCGAGCCGGGCCGCAGGCCGTCGCCGAGCGAGAAGGTGACGTCGTAGGCGCGCAGCAGGTCGCAGAGTTCCTCGAAGTGCGTGTAGAGGAAGTTCTCCTGGTGGTGGGCCAGGCACCAGGCCGCCATGATGGAGCCGCCGCGCGAGACGATGCCGGTCTTGCGGCGGGCGGTGAGCGGCACGTAGCGCAGCAGGACGCCGGCGTGCACGGTCATGTAGTCGACGCCCTGCTCGCACTGTTCGAGGACGGTGTCGCGGTAGACCTCCCAGCTGAGCTCCTCCGCCCGGCCGTCGACCTTCTCCAGCGCCTGGTACAGCGGGACGGTGCCGATCGGGACGGGGGAGTTGCGCAGGATCCACTCGCGGGTGGTGTGGATGTTGCGGCCGGTGGAGAGGTCCATGACGGTGTCGGCGCCCCAGCGGGTGGCCCAGGTCATCTTCTCCACCTCCTCCTCGATGGAGGAGGTGACCGCGGAGTTGCCGATGTTGGCGTTGATCTTCACCAGGAAGTCGGTGCCGATGATGGCCGGTTCGCTCTCCGGGTGGTTCACGTTGACCGGGATGACGGCCCGCCCGCGCGCCACCTGCTCGCGCACGAACTCCGGCTCCAGGCCTTCCCGGAGCGCCACGAACTCCATCTCGGGGGTGATCAACCCCTGCTTGGCGTAGGCGAGTTGGGTGACGGCGAGGCCGTCCCTGGCGCGCAGCGGCCGGCGCGGGCGGCCGGGGAAGACGGCGTCCAGGTTGCGCAGGTCGCCGCCGCGCGGGGCGGTGTGCTTGATGCCGTCGTCCTCGGGGCGGGCCTCGCGGCCCTCGTACTCCTCGACGTCGCCGCGTTGGCGGATCCAGGCGTCGCGCAGGGCGGGCAGTCCGCGTCGGACGTCGGTGGGGTGGTCGGGGTCGGTGTACGGGCCGGAGGTGTCGTACAGCGGGACGGTGCGTCCGTCGGTCAGTTCGACCTCGCGGTAGGGCACCCGCAGGTCGGGGCGGCTGCCCTGGTGGTAGGCCTTGCGCCAGGCGGGGGTCGGGTACCCGCCGTTGGCCGAATCGCGGGCAGACGTGTGCTCAGAAAATGCGGTCATCGGACCTTCAACTCCCTACGCCGGCATTACCCGGTCAGGTTCCTGCGGTCGGCGCAGCAGGTGGTACGCGGGCCCGCGTACCGTCAGCGCCCTCTCAGCCCGGTGCTCCGAGCTCCCGTTCCGCGCAGGCGTCGTCCGCCTGCGTTCGGTCCTCACCGTAGGGCACGCGGGGACGCCGGTCCAGGGCGCACGCCCGGTGCCCGGCCGCCCAGGGCGGGCAACTCCCGCGTGCGCGCGAGCTGTTCACGCCCCTGCCGGAATGGGAGAATGCCCAGGTGATCGGACTGACGGGGCGGGTGACGGGGCGGATCGGCGCGGGCCTGGTCGGCGAGGTGATGGTGCACGTCCCCGAACGGCTGGGCACCGAGGCGTTCCTGGCGTACCGCGCCACTCCGGGCGAGCCGTTGCTGCCGGGCACCATGGTGGTGGTGGTCGAATACCAGCCACCGCGAACGGTCTACGTCGAACCCTTTTGACGGCACGTCAGAGGCCGGAGGCAAACCCGCGGTGACCATTTCGGGACAGTGAGAGTTCCCACCGCCCAGCCCCTTCCCCCGTGATCCGGAACGGCGGAGAATGCGGCTGCCACCGGATTCCGCGTCAGTTCTGCACGACCGAAGCGCAGCCACGGGACCGGTGTGCCCTGAAGGGGGAGATTGCCGATGCTGATCGGCATCGTTGGCGGCGCCGTCGCAGGCCTCGTCGTTCTGATCGTTCTCTTTAAGCTGATGTGGCGGGTCGCGGAGCCCAACGAGGCGCTGGTGATCTCGGGTTCCAAGCACGGCGAGGGCCTGGGCTTCCGCGTGGTGACCGGGCGGGGCACCTTCGTGGTGCCGGGCGTCCAGGCGGTGCGCCGGCTCTCGCTGGACCTGAACGAGGCCGCGCTGGACGTGGAGTGTGTGACGTCGCAGGGAATTCCCGTGCACGTCAAGGGGGTTGTGATCTTCAAGGTGGGCGACGACAACGCGTCGATCGCCAACGCCGCCCGGCGTTTCCTGGACCAGCAGAAGATGATGGGCCAGCGGGTGCACAACGTGTTCGCCGGCCACCTGCGGTCGATCGTCGGCGGGCTGACGGTCGAGGACATGATCCGCGACCGCGAGCGGCTCACCGGTGAGACCCGCTCCGCCTCGGGCATCGAGATGGAGAAGCTCGGCCTGATCATCGACTCGCTGCAGATCCAGGAGATCCTGGACCCGACCGGCTACATCACCAACCTGGCCGCGCCGCACGCCGCGGCCGTCCAGCGCGACGCCCGCATCGCGGCCGCCGAGGCCGACCGGCGGGCCACCGAGGCCGAGCAGGAGGCGTTCGCCCGCAAGGCCGAGGCCACCCGCAACTCCGGTATCCAGCAGGCCGGTTACCAGGCCGAGATGGACACCGCCGCGGCCCGCGCGCTGCAGGCGGGCCCGCTCGCGCAGGCCGCCGCCCGGCAGGAGGTCGTGGTCCAGGAGACCAAGGTCGCCGAGCTGGAGGCGCACCGCAAGGAGCAGCAGCTGCAGGCGGACGTCCGCAAGCCGGCCGACGCCCGCGCGTACGAGACCCGCACCAAGGCGGAGGCCGACCGTGACGCCCGGATCTCCGCCGCCGAGGCGCTGTCCCGGGAGACCGAGCTGAAGACCGCCGCCGAGGCGAACCGGGTCAAGGTCGCGGCCGCCGCCGAGGCGGAGGCCACCAAGGCCCGCGGTCTGGCCGCCGCCGAGGCCACCCGGGCCACCGGTGAGGCGCAGGCCGCCGCCGAGGCCGCGAAGGGCCTGGCGGAGGCGGAGGCGGCCCGGGCCAAGGGTCTCGCCGAGGCGGAGGCCACCCGGGCGCAGGGCCTGGCCGAGGCCGAGGGCATCAAGGCCCGCGCCGCGGCGCTGGCCGAGAACCAGGAGGCGGTGGTCGCCCAGCAGCTCGCCGAGAACTGGCCGGCGATCGTCCGGGCCGGCGCGGACGCGTTCGGCAACGTCGAGCACATGGTGCTGCTGAACGGCGCCGAGGGCATGTCGGAGATGTTCGCCAAGGCGCTCACCATGGGCGGCACCGGCCTCGGCCTGGCCCGCCAGCTGCTCACCGCGATGTCCCCGGCCGGCGAGAACGCCGCGAGCGCGGAGGGCGCCAAGGCCGCCCCGGCGCAGGCGCAGGTCATCCCGATCCAGGCCGAGGGCGAGTAGCTCCCCCGCGCCCGAGAAAGCGTTCCGCCCCGGGCGAGGAGTCCTCCTCGCCCGGGGCGGAGTTCGTTCGTGCCCCCTGCGGGGGTCAGTTCTTGGCGGCCTTCTTGATCAGGATCACCACCGCGGCCGCGATGCCGACCAGCACCAGGACGTTGACCGCGAAGCCGACGGCGGTGAGCACCGCGCCGACGATCGACCAGAAGATCTTCCACGCGATGACCAGCAGGACGATCGGAACGACGATGTTGCGCACCCACGAGGGCAGCGACTTCCAGAACTCAGCCATGTCCGTACCTTCTCCCCTCGGGCTCGGTGCCGGTGGTTCCGGCTGCGTTCCCGCTCCCTCGATCTCGACACTTCGATCGTAGGTCGCCCGGACGGCCCAATCGAGGTTTCCCGGCCCGGAGAGAACCCGGAGATCCGTCCCTGAGCCCCCGCCCGGGAAAACCCGCAGGGCCGGGGTCAGACCGGCCAGCTCTCGCCCCGCCAGGCGGCGTCCCAGAACATCCACTCGTACCGCGAGGTGGTGGTGAAGTGCTCGACCACGCGCCGCCGTTCGGTCGCCGAGAGGTCCTCGCCGATCCGGTCGGTGAGGTCCAGGACGCGGCGCACCACGGCCTGGAACTCCTCCCCGCCGTAGGCGGCTATCCACTTCGCGTACAGCGGCTCGGGGGAGGAGCGGCGCAGCAGTTCCTCGCCGACCCGGGCGTAGATCCAGTAGCAGGGCAGCACCGCGCCGAGCGCCTCCGCGAAGGAGCCGCCGTGGACGGTGGCCAGCAGGTAGCTGGTGTAGGCGCGGGTGGTGGGGAGCACGGGTTCGGCGGCAGCGGCGGCACCGTCCTCGCCGAAGGCGTGCAGGAAGTCGGCGTGCATCTCCTGCTCGGCGGCGATGGCGCCGACCGCGTCGTTGGCGAAGGCCAGCACCTCGTCCTCGCCGGGGGCCTTGGCGGCGCAGACCGCGAGGGCGCGGGCGTAGTCGCGCAGGTAGTGCGAGTCCTGGACGACGAAGTGGCGGAACGCGGCGCGCGGCAGGGTGCCGTCGGTCAGGCCGGTCAGGAACGGGTGGTCGAGGATCCGGCCGTAGATCGGCTCGACGGCCGCCCACAGTTCGTCGGTGAGTTTCACTGGCTGCTCCTCGTTCGAATGCTCAAGTGCGGTGCGCGGCACGGTCAGTCCTCCGGCGGGGAGAACACCACCAGCACGCGCAGTTCCTCGGTGATGTGGTGGAAGCGGTGCTCCGTCCCGGCGGGAACGAACACCACGCTGCCGCGCGCGACGGTGGCGGTCTCCCGGCCGACGGTCAGTTCGGCGCGGCCGCTGACCACCAGGTAGATCTCGTCCTGGGCGTGCGGGGTCTGCGGGTCGGTGTCGCCGGGGGAGAGCGCGTACAGGCCGGCGGACATCGTCGGCTGCTTCAGGAAGCGCAGGTACGCGCCGTCCTCGGCGGCGCGTTCGGCGTCGAGTTCGTCCAGCCGGAACAGCTTCATCGGGGCGCGGCTCCTCTCCCGGTCCGGCCCCATTCAACAACACTCCGCATCACGGTTGTTCGGGGGAGCTTCCGCACGGCGGGCGGGCCTGTCACCATCCGCAGCATGAAGAATTTCGTGATCAAAACGCTCATCAACGCGGTGGCGATCTGGATCGCCGCCTGGATCGTCAATGGGATCACGCTGGCGGGGGACGACTGGCAGCACAAGACGATCACCGTGGTCGCGGTGGCGCTCGTGTTCGGGGTGGTCAACGTCGCGGTCAAGCCGCTGGTGAAGCTGTTCTCGTTGCCGCTGTTCTTCCTGACCCTCGGCCTGGTCACCTTCGTGATCAACGCCCTGATGCTCTGGCTGACCTCCTGGGCCTCGGACCAGCTGAGCCTGGACTTCCACGTGGAGGGCTTCTGGGCGGCGCTGCTCGGCTCGCTGATCATCAGCGTGGTCTCCTGGGGCCTGCACCTGGCCCTCGGCGACGACGACTGAGCCCCTGCCCGGACGCTCGGGAGGGGCGGCGCGCCGCGGTCGACCGGCCACCGGACAGCTCCCCGCTGCTGTCCGACGGCCGGTCGCCCCACCGCCGCGGCGCGCTCAGCCGGCGTTCTCGTGCCCGGTGGTGGACAGGATGTCGGCCAGCTCCTGGTCGAGGTCGCCGGCGGCGGCCTCCTGGCCCATCGGCACCAGCAGGTCGGTGCGGGCCAGGAAGGCCAGCAGGGGCGGGGCGGCGGCGCGCAGCCGGGCGTCGCCGTCGGGGGAGCGCAGCACCAGGCCGATCTCGGTGAGCTCCTCGCCGACGGGGTGGATGTGCACGTCCCCCTCACCGGAGGCCCGGCCGAGCCCGTCGACCAGCAGTTCGCGGGCGAAGACCCAGGTGACCGGCTCGTCGCCGGGCAGGTGGAAGGTGAGTCGGACGGCGAACGGGTCGCCGCCGTCGTAGTCGAGGTCGACCGCGACGCGGAAGGAGAGCTCGCTCGACACCACCAGGTGCATCGCCATCTGGGCTCGGACCGTGTTGTGCATGCGCCAGTACCTCTCGTTCTGCCCGCCCGGTACGCCGAGGGTCGAGCGGTGGGGTCGGGCATCTATCGGTTCGCTGTCGGTTCTATGTCCCCTGAATCCCTGATCGAACCTCATCGTCCTGGTTTGACGGCGATGTGGACAAGGCGTGCTTTTTCAAATGGTGAACGACCGCACCGCCGGAGTCCGGGCACGAACGGCGACGCGAATTCCTCCGATTCGTGCGTGTATGCGCGTTTCGCGGCCGCCGGCGCGCGGGAGACTCCCGCACAACGCACGCGCCCCGGAGGTGGGAGCCATGTCGGGCCCGGTCCGTCCTGTCGTCAAGCGCACCGCCCGCGCGATCCTGCTGGAGTTCGATCCGGCCGCCCCGCACGCCCCCGCCTCGCTGGTGCTGATCCGCCGGGTCCGCCCCGGCTCCCCGCACCCGTACTGGATCACCCCCGGCGGCGGCGTCGAACCGGGCGATGCGACGGTGGTCGCAGCGCTGCACCGTGAGGTGGACGAGGAGCTCGGCGCGAAGATCACCGACGTGGTGCCCGCCTTCGTCGACACCGTCGCGCACTCCCACCACGAGGACGGCACGCCCGCCCACCCGCACGGCGTCAAGGTGCAGCACTTCTTCGTCTGCCGGCTCACCGACCTCGACCCGTCGCGCCGGCACGGCCCGGAGGTGGAGCAGCCCAACGGCGAGTACGCGATCGTCCGGGTGCCGTTCACCCGCGAGGGCGTCACCTCGGTCAACGTGGTGCCGCCCAGCCTGCGCGCCTACCTCGCCGCCAACATCGAGGGCGTGCGGGCGCTGCTCGCCGAGGACCTCGGCCGGAGCTGACCCCGGCCGGGCCCCGCCCGTCAGACCGGGTCGTGCCGCACCGCCCCCGCCGCCACCCCGCAGCCCCGCAGCGCCGCCGCCCCGGCGCGCACCATCGCCGCCGGGCCGCTCAGGTACGCCGTCCAGCCGTGCCACGGCGCGTACCGGGCCACCGTCTCGGGCAGCTCCCCGGACAGCACGCCGTCCGCGCCGTCGCCCTGGGACAGCACCGGCCGGACGGTCAACCAGCGGTTCCGCTCGGCCAGTTCGCGCAGCTCGGCGAGCCGGTAGAGGCCCGAAGCCCGGCGCGCCCCGTAGAACACCTCCACCCGTCGGCTCCCGGCGCCGTGCGCGGCGATCTCCTCCACCAGCGCGGCGATCGGCCCGATCCCGGTGCCGCCGCCCAGGCAGAGCAGGTTCTCCGCCTCCGTGTGGTCCACCGTCATACCGCCCTCCGCCGCGCCGAGCCGCAGCACGTCGCCGGGCCGGGCCCGGTGCACCAGCGCGTTGCTCACCCAGCCCGCCGGAACCGCCTTCACGTGCAGCCGCAGCAGCCCGTCCGCCCGCGGCGCCGACCCGAACGAGTAGGGCCGCCACACCCGCGGCCACCACGGCGTCTCCACCGCCGCGTACTGCCCGGCCCGGAACGAGTACGCCTGGTCCGGGCGCAGCGTCAGCACCGCGACGTCCTCGGCCGCCATCCGGTGCGCCACCACCTCGGCCTGCCACCACGCCGGGGTGGCCCGCGCCTCCTCCAGGCCCTCGACCAGCAGCCGCGAGGCCAGCGCCAGCAGCCGCCGCCAGCCCGCCTCGGCCCGCTCGTCCCAGGCGTCGCCGCCGTACCGGGCCAGCGCCTGCACCAGGCACTCCTGCGCGGACGCGTAGTGGCCGGGGAGCGCGCCGTACTTGTGGTGGCCGCGGCCCAGCGGCAGCAGGTGGCCGCGCAGCGCCACCGGGTCGTCCGCGTGCCGCACGCACTCCTGCAAGGCCCGCAGCAGCAGCTCGCGCTGCTCGTCCATGGCGGCCGGGAACATCGCCCGCAGCTCCGGGTGGCGCAGGAACATCAGCGCGTGGAAGTGCCCCATCGCCCGGTCCGCGACCGGCCCCAGCGCCGCCAGCACCGCGCGGACCGCCGCCAGCTCGGCCGCCCCCGGCGGCTCGGGGGCGGCCGCCACCGGCTGCACGGCCGGGACGGGCTGCGGCCACGGGGCCGACACGCCCCAGGCCCGGCTCCAACGGTCGCCCGGGCCGACCCAGTTGGGCGTCCGGGCCGGCCGGAACAGCGATTCGACCGGCACCGGGGCGGGCGGCACCGGTGCGGGCGGCGCGGGCACCGTCGGCGGCCGGGTGGGCTTCGCCGGGACGGCCGGCACAGGGGTGAGCGGCCTGCTGTCGAGTGCGAGCTGACGAGTAGCCAAGGAAATCGTTCCGCTTCCGGTCGACCGATCTGCTGACGCCGCCAGCACAGTGCCACCGAACGCACAGCAGATCAGGCGATTCCGGCAAAATCCGGACAACTGACCCCTCGAACCGCTACCCTTCCCCGCCCGAGTGCGGCGGACACCGGGCGCTCCGCACCCGAACCGGCCTCACAGCCCCCGCAGCAGCGTCCCCGGCCGCTCCACGCAGTCCGCGACGAACCGCAGGAACCCGCCCGCGGTGCCCCCGTCGCAGACCCGGTGGTCGAAGGTGAACGACAGCTGGGTGACCTGCCGGACCGCCAACTCCCCTTCGTGCACCCAGGGCTTGGGCGCGATCCGGCCGACCCCGAGCATCGCCGCCTCCGGGTGGTTGAGGATCGGCGTGGAGCCGTCCACCCCGAACACGCCGTAGTTGTTCAGCGTGAACGTTCCGCCGGTCAGCTCGGCCGGCCCGAGCGACCCGGCCCTGGCCGCCTCGGTCAGCCGGGCCAGTTCCACCGACAGCCGTTCGGTGCCCAGCAGTTGGGCGTCCCGCACCACCGGCACCAGCAGCCCGCGCTGCCCCTGCGCGGCGAAGCCCAGGTGGACGGCGCGGTGCCGGCGGACGGCGTCGCCCTCGACGCTGGAGTTGAGCTCGGGGAAGCGCTCCAGACCGGCCAGGCAGATCCGCGCCAGCAGCGCCAGCACGCTCACCTTCGGGCCGGGCAGCTGGTTCAACTGGGCCCGCAGCGCCATCAGTTCGGTGGCGTCGGCGTCCACCCAGCAGGTCGCCGCCGGGATCTCCCGGTGGCTGCGGGTGAGCTTCTCCGCGACGGTACGGCGCAGCCCGCGCAGCGGGATCAGCTCGTCGTCGGTTCCCCGTGGAACCGGCGTCTCGGCGGCCTGTGCCCGTTCGATCGCCCGCTCCACGTCCCGCCGGGTGATCAGGCCCTCGGGGCCGCTGCCGGCCACCTGCGCCAGGTCGAGGCGGTGCTCGCGGGCGATCCGGCGCACCAGCGGCGAGATCACCGCGAGCACGGCGGGGGCGGCCGTCGGGGCCGGCGGGGCCGCCACCGGAGCGGCCGGCAGCGCGGGGGCGGCGGGGGCCGACGGCGCACCGCCCGGCACCACTCGGCGGCGGCCGGCCCGGCGGGCCTCGGCCACGCCGTAGCCCACCAGCGGCCGCTCCGCCTCCGGCTCGGGCGCGACGTCCCCGGGCACGACGTCCCCGGGCACCGGCCCGGGCGCGACCGCGACGGTGACCAGCGGCGCGCCGACCGGCACCTCCTGCCCGACCTCGCCGAACCGGGCGGTGACCACCCCGCCGTACGGGCAGGGCACCTCGACCACCGCCTTGGCGGTCTCCACCTCCACCACCGGCTGGTCGACGGCGATCACCTCGCCGACCTCGACCATCCAGCGCACCACCTCCGCCCCGGTGAGCCCCTCACCGAGGTCGGGCAGCGTGAACTCACGGACCACCGGCATCGCCATCACTCCTCCCACTGCAGCCGGGCGACGGCGTCCAGGATCCGGTCCACCCCGGGCAGGTGGTGGTGCTCCAGCATCGGCGCCGGGTACGGGATGTCGAACCCGGTGACCCGCAGCACCGGCGCGGCCAGGTGGTGGAAGCACTTCTCGGTCAGCCGGGCGGCGATCTCCGCGCCGGCCCCGCCGAAGCCGCTGGACTCGTGCACCACGACGGCCCGGCCCAGCGAACGCACCACCTCGCAGGCGGTGGCCTCGTCGAACGGCACCAGCGAGCGCAGGTCCAGCACGGCCAGGTCCCAGCCCTCGGCCTTCGCCGCCTCGGCGGCCTCCAGGCACACCGGCAGCGACGGCCCGTAGCTGATCAGCACCGCCGACGTCCCCGGCCGGCGCAGCACGGCCTTCCCGATCGGCTCGACGCCCGCCGCCGGGTCCCACTCGGCCTTGCCCCAGTAGAGCCGCTTGGGCTCCAGGAACACCACCGGGTCGTCGGAGGCGATCGCCTCCCGCAGCAGCCCGTACGCGTCGGCGACGGTGGCGGGGGTGACCACGTGCAGGCCGGGGGTGTGCGCGTAGTACGCCTCGGAGGCGTCGCTGTGGTGCTCGACGCCGCCGATGCCGCCGCCGTACGGGACGCGGACGGTGATCGGCAGCGGGAGCTTGCCGGCGGTGCGGTTGCGCATCTTGGCGACGTGCGAGACCAGCTGCTCCATCGCCGGGTAGGCGAAGGCGTCGAACTGCATCTCCACCACCGGCCGCAGCCCGTACATGGCCATGCCGACGGCGGTGCCGAGGATGCCGGCCTCGGCGAGCGGGGTGTCCAGGCAGCGGTCGGCGCCGAACTCGGCGGTCAGGCCGTCGGTGATCCGGAAGACGCCGCCGAGCGCGCCGACGTCCTCGCCGAGGACGTGCACGGACGTGTCGGCGCGCATCGCGTCGCGCAGCGCGGTGTTCAGGGCCTGCGCCATGGTGCCGGTGCGCAGACCGGACCGGTCACGGGTGGCGGTGGTCATCGGGTGTGCACCTCGGCCTCCGCGGCCAGCTCGGCGGACAGCTGCGCGGCCTGTTCGCGCAGCTGCTGGGTGGGTTCGGCGTAGACGTGGGCGAACAGCGACATCGGGTCGAGGTCGGGGTCGGCGTGGAACTCGGCGCGCATCCGGGCCGCCAGCGCCTCCGCGTCCGCGGCGGCGTCGGCGACCAGCTGCTCGTCCAGCAGGTCGCGCTCGCGCAGCGCGTCCTCCAGCAGCCGGATCGGGTCGTGCGCCTGCCAGGCGGCGACCTCCTCGGCCTGCCGGTAGCGGGTGGCGTCGTCCGCGTTGGTGTGCGCCTCGACGCGGTAGGTGAGCGCCTCGACCAGGGTCGGCCCGCCGCCGCCGCGGGCCCGTTCGACGGCCTCGGCGAGCACCTGGTGGACGGCCGCGGCGTCGTTGCCGTCGACCAGCCGGCCGGGCATGCCGTAGCCGACGGCCTTGTGCGCCAGGGTCGGAGCGGCGGACTGCCGGGTCAGCGGGACGGAGATCGCGTAGCCGTTGTTCTGCACCAGGAACACCACGGGGGCGTGCAGCACGGCCGCGAAGTTCAGGCCCTCGTGGAAGTCGCCCTCGCTGGTGCCGCCGTCGCCGAGCAGGGCCAGCGCCACGATGTCGTCGCCGGCCAGCCGGGCGGCGTGCGCCAGGCCGACGGCGTGCGGGACCTGGGTGGCCAGCGGGGTGCAGAGCGGGGCGGTGCGGGTGGCACGCGGGTCGTAGCCGGTGTGCGCGTTGCCGCGCAGCAGGGTCAGCGCCTGGAGCGGGTCGACGCCGCGGGAGACCACGGCGAGGGTGTCGCGGTAGGAGGGGAAGAGCCAGTCGTCCTCGCGCAGGGCCAGCGCGGCGGCTGTCTGGCACGCCTCCTGGCCGGTGGACGCGGGGTAGACGGCGAGGCGGCCCTGCTTGGTGAGGGTGGTGGCCTGCTGGTTGTAGCGGCGGCCGACGACCAGCCGACGGTACAGCTCGCGCAGCAGGGCGGGATCGGCCTTGTCCGCGGCGGGGGTTCCCAGGACGCGCAGCGGTTCGGCGTCCGGCAGCAGCGGGGCGGGGTCGGTGCGCGGCGCGGTGGCGCCGGGCAGCCAGCCGGGCACCAGGTCCGGATCGGCCTGGTCCCTGTGGTCCATGACGGTCATGTGGGGCACCTCCGGGGTGGTGGGGGCTCCCTACCGATTGTTCGGTCGTCTGTTCATCTTGACCATAACCCCGTCAAGACGGTGGACAGTCGGCCGAAAGGGCGGTCTGCTGGGGCCAGCACGTCCAATCGCGAGGAGTGGGGGGCCATGTCGGCTGAACAGGTGTCCAGACTCGACCGGGTCGACCGCTCGATCCTGCGGCTGCTGCGGCAGGACGGTCGCGCCTCGATCCGCTCGGTCGCCGAGCGGGTGCACGTCTCCCGGGCGAACGCCTACGCCCGGATCTCCAGGATGGTCGAGGACGGCGTGATCCGCGGCTTCACCGCCCGGATCGACCACGAGCGGGCCGGCCAGGCCGCGTCCGCCTACGTCACGCTGCGCATCGTGCAGAACTCCTGGCGCACCGTCCGCGAGCAGCTGCTGCAACTGCCCGGCGTCGCCCACATCGCCCTGGTCGGCGGCGACTACGACGTCCTGATGCTGGTCCACACCGCCGACAACCGCGAACTGCGCGAGCTGGTACTCGGCAGCATCCAGTCGATCCCGCAGGTCCTCAGCACCCGCACCATGCTGGTCTTCGAGGAGACCGACCACATACCGTCGGACGCCCCCTGAGCAGTCGGGCCCGCAGGCTGGCAGGCCGGCCCATCGGGCTCGCAGCCCGGCTCAGCGGGCCCGCAGGCCGTCGAAGGCGAGCTGGACCACGGCCTCCGGCAGGGCCTCCGCGCCGCGCTGGCCGGGGCGGTACCACTCGACCACCGAGTTGATCATGCCGAACAGCAGCCGGGTGGCCAGCCGCGGCTCCACGTCGGCCCGCAGCTCGCCCGCGGTGACGGCCTCCTGCAGCAGCTCGGCGACCCGGTGGTCGAAGTCGCGCCGCCGCTCCAGCGCCCACTGCTCGGTCGCGGTGTTCCCGCGCACCCTCAACAGCAGTGTCACGTACGGCAGTTCGGCCAGCAGTACCTCGGCGGTGCGCCGCACCACGTGCTCCAGCCGGTCCACCGGCCGGCCCTCGGCCGCGCCCGGCTCCTCCAGGATCGCGAACAGCGCGTCCAGCGCCCGCCCGACGGCCAGCCGCAGCAGCTCCTCCTTGCCCCGGACGTGGTGGTAGATCGAGGACTTGGAGATCCCCGCGGCCCGGGACAGGTCCTCCATCGAGGTGCCGTCGTAACCGCGCTCGTTGAAGACCCGCACCGTGACGGCGAGCAGCGACTCGACCGTGTAGGAGGCGCGCGTGAGGTTTTCGGCCATGGCAACGAGTATCGCCCCGCGGGCCGCGCCCCGTCAGCCGGGGTACGGTTCCCGGCCGTCCGCCGAAACGCCCGGACCGGCAGTTCCGGCCGCCCGAAATCGACGCAAAAGATCAGGAATAGCGGGTCAAGTCCGGCCGATTTTGCCAAAACGTGCCGGAATTCCGCGCATGGATTCGCCGGTGCCGCCGGCCGCCCCGATCGGCGCTGGTACGGCCCCCACCAGGAATGGTTCCGCCGCGGCCCGGGCGACGCCGCGCGAAGGCCGACCCACCAGCCCCGCAAGGCCTTTGGCCAGGCCTGACGCAGCCTTACACTATCCGCACCGCCGCGCCCGGCGGCCCGAAATCGCACAGGACGGAGGCGGCCCGTGGGTGTCGTCCGGCAAGGGGTGGCGGGTCGTCCACCGGCTTCCGAGAGCGGGATCGCGACCGGGGAGGAGCTCCCCGTCGAGGCGCACGGGCCGGCCCCGGAGGAAACCGCCGACGAACCGGGGACCGGCTCCGGCCCGGCTTCCGGATTCCGCGCCGCCGCGCGACGTTTCGGTCCCGCGCTCGCCCTGTTCGGCGCCGTGAAACTCGCCGGATTCGCCGCTTTCATGTGGCTGCTGGAAACCAGCGGCCACTACCGCAGCACCGACCCGCGTTTCGGCGGCGGCGTCCACCCCTGGGACGTGCTCGGCACCTGGGACGGCCTCTGGTACGAGAAGGTCGCGCAGCTCGGCTACGACCCGCAGCTCATTCCCGAGCAGGGTTTCTTCACCATCAAGCAGAATTCCGCCGCGTTCTTCCCGATGTACCCGGGCCTGATCCGGCTGGTGTCGAACACCGGCCTCGGCCTGTACGGCTCCGGCATGCTGGTCTCGGTCGTCGCCTCCTTCGTCGCCGCGGCCGGCATCTTCGCCGTGGTGTCCCGGCTGTACGGCCACCGGGCGGGCGTGATCGCGGCGGGCCTGTGGGCCGCGTTCCCGGGCTCCGGCGTGGAGTGGGCGGTCTACTCGGAGTCGGTGTTCGTCGCGCTGGCCGCCTGGGCCTGCTTCTTCGTCATCGACCGCAACTGGCTGAGCGCCGCCGTGGTGACCTTCATGGCGGGCCTGGCCCGGCCCAGCTCGGTGCCGCTGATCGCCGGCGTGGCGCTGGCCGCCGGCGTCGCGCTGTGGAAACGCCGCGACGGCGTGGTCGGGCCGCTCACCGCGATCGTGCTGCCGCCGATCGGCTGCCTCGGCTACCTGGGCTGGGTCGGCTACCGGATGGGCCACCTCGACGGCTACATCACCCTGCAACGCGGCGGCTGGCTGCACTTCTTCGACTGGGGCCGCTACACCCTGCGGGCCGCCACCAACGTGCTGCGCGGCGAGACCGACTACCTCTTCGCGTACCCCACCGAGGACCTGATCGCGGTCGTGGTGCTGCTCTCGCTGCCGATCCTGCTGGTGTCCCTGATGTCCAGGCGCCCGCCGCTGGTGCTGGTCGTCTACACCCTCGGCACCCTGGTCATGGTGCTCGGCAGCCAGCAGATGTTCGGCACCCTGTCCCGCTTCGTGCTGCCGATCTTCCCCCTCCTGATCCCCCTCGCCGTCGCCCTGGCCCGCGTCCGCCTCCGCAACCTGGCCACCGTCCTCGGCGTCGCCGCCCTCTCCTCCGGCTGGTACGCCGGCTACGTCATCTTCCAGCTGGGCATCCCGTAGACCGCCCGCGCCGCTCGCGCCCCATCAGTTCGGCGCGAGCGGCATCGCGGGGAACCCGTCGAACAGGTAGGCGTACACCTGAGCCAGGTAGAGCGTCAGCTCCTGTTGGTCGGGGAAGGCCACGTAGGTCAGGTCGTACCACTTCTCCACCGACAGCGGGCGCTGCTGCACCATGTGCGTCAGGCCGGCCTTCAACGTCTCCCGGTAGTCCGGCCATACACGGTCGATCGACTCGCGCAACTCGCCGAGGTCGTCGACCGCCTCCACACCGAGCGCACCGGCGCAGAAGTTCACGAACCTGCGGTCCACCCCCACCACGTCCAGCCCGAGTCCGCCAAATACGGACGCGCGGGGTCGATGCCGATCGCGGTGGCCTGGGCCGCCCGCACCGTCATGTCCGGCCCGTACAGCGTCTCGAAGCCGACGATCGGCATCAGGTCGTGGTCCCGCAGCGCCGTCGCCCGCAGCACGTCGTCCGCTCGAACGAGCGCCTCCTCGGAATCGAACCGGGTGGCCCACGGCCCGGTACGGGGCGGCAATTCGTCACGCAGTGGCATGGTGGTTCGGCTCCAGGGTGCGAAGGGAAAGGGCCGGGCGGATCACTCGTCCACCACGTTCGGCCAGGTGCTCGGGTCGGGCGGCAGCGGCCGGTGCTCCCGGGAGCCGTAGAAGTACTCGTAGAGCTGGAGCAGGAACCCGTACAGCTCGCCCTCGTCGTAGAACTGGGTGCCGGACAGCGCCAGCCAGTTCTTCGTGGTGGCGGGCTGCTGCTCCAGCAGGTACTCCAGGCTCTTGCGGAGCCTCACCGAGTACTCGCTGCCGTCGTTTGCGCCGGCCTTGTAGCGGTCCAACTCGTAGGCGACTTCGGGATGGAACGCGTGCTTGTAGAACGACCGCAGCCGGTCGTCCTCGCGCCAGCCGGGGAGGTCCCAGAAGGTCCATGCGTTCACAGTCATTGCCGTGGGTGTCGTCGTGGGCGGCCCGCAGTCCGTCGGCGAACTCGCGCACGTGCGAGGCCCACTCGCGCAGCTCGTCCTCGTCGATGTCGGGCCAGTTGAGCCCGATCAGATTCATCACCCAGACGAGTTCGTCCGGAAGCTCGATGGACATGCCGAAGACCCTCCCCCGTTGCCGTTCCCCGTGCGGCCCACTTCCGTGGGTCGCCGGCACCGGCAAGGATGCTGCCACAGCGGGCCGACGAACACCCGGGCTTTGCAGAACCCTTGCACCGACCGATCGTTCGGTTACCCTGAGCTGTGTCCCGCCCCGCCCCCGTGAGGAGCGCACCATGGCCGCTGCGACCCCCCTGCCGGTCGCCGAACTGATCGCCCGCCACCAGGACACGCTCGACCGCGCCGTGGCCGCGGCCGGGTCCCGCGACTACTGGTCTCCGTACCCGGAGTTCCCCAAGGCGTACGGCGAGAGCGCCGCCGCCGACGGCAAGGCCGCCTTCGACGCCCTGCTGGGGCGGGAGTTCGAGCTGCCGGGCCACCCCGACGGCGGCGAGCCGGTGACCGGCGAGGCGTCCCCGTACGGGATCGAGCTGGGCGTCTCCTACCCGCACGCCGAGCCGGACGCGCTGCTGGCCGCGCTGGAGGCCGCCCGCCCGGCCTGGGCGAAGGCCGGTCCGGCCGCGCGCGCCGCGGTCTGCCTGGAGATCCTGGCCCGGATCAACGCCCGCTCGCACGAGTTCGCGCAGGCGGTGATGCACACCACCGGCCAGGCCTACGGCATGGCCTTCCAGGCCGGCGGCCCGCACGCCCAGGACCGCGGCGTGGAGGCGGTGGCGTACGCGTACGCCGAGCAGACCCGGCTGCCGCGCTCCGCGCAGTGGACCAAGCCGCAGGGCAAGCGCGACCCGCTGGTGATGACCAAGGAGTTCACCGCCGTCCCGCGCGGCACCGCGCTGCTGATCGGCTGCAACACCTTCCCCACCTGGAACGGCTACCCGGGCCTGTTCGCCTCGCTGGCCACCGGCAACGGCGTGCTGGTCAAGCCGCACCCGCGGGCCGTGCTGCCGCTGGCGCTGACGGTGCGGATCGCCCGCGAGGTGCTCGCCGAGGCCGGCTTCGACCCGAACCTGGTCTGCCTGGCCGCCGAGCGCGAGGGCTCCGCGATCGCCCAGGTGCTGGCGGTGCGCCCCGAGGTGAAGCTGATCGACTACACCGGCTCCACCGGCTTCGGCACCTGGCTGGAGGAGAACGCCCGCCAGGCGCAGGTGTACACCGAGAAGGCCGGCGTGAACACCGTCGTGGTCGACTCCACCGACGACTACCGCGGCATGCTGAACAACCTGGCGTTCTCGCTCAGCCTGTACAGCGGCCAGATGTGCACCACCCCGCAGAACCTGCTGATCCCCCGCACCGGCATCCGCACCGAGGACGGCGAGCGCTCCTACGAGCAGGTGGTGGCCGACCTGGCCGCCGCCGTCGAGGGCCTGCTCGGCGACGACGCCCGGGCCGCCGCCATCCTGGGCGCCGTGGTCAACCCCGGGGTGCTGCAGCGCAGCGCCGCCGCGGCCGGCGGCGAACTCGGCGAACTCGCCCTCGCACCGAGGGTGGTGACCTCGCCGGAGTTCCCCGGCGCGACCATCCGCACGCCCGCCCTGGTGAAGGCCGACGCCGACAAGCCGGACGACCTGGCGCGCTTCCTGGGCGAGTGCTTCGGCCCGATCGCGTTCGCCGTCGCGGTGGAGTCCACCGCCGCCGCCGTCGAACTGCTGCGCCGCACCACGATCGAGCACGGCGCGATGACGGCCGGCGCGTACACCACCGACGCCGAGGTCGAGACCGCCCTGATCGAGGCCTGCCTGGACGCCGGTGTCTCGCTGTCGCTGAACCTCACCGGCGGCGTGTACGTCAACCAGACCGCGGCCTTCTCCGACCTGCACGGCACCGGCGCCAACCCGGCCGCCAACTCGGCGTACTGCGACGCCGCGTTCGTCGCCAACCGGTTCCGCACCGTGGAGATCCGCAAGTAGCCGCGGCCGCACCACGCAGCGGGCCCGGACGGTCGTCCGGGCCCGCTGCGTCGTACCTGCGGGCGCGCGCCCCCGCGACGAGTGCCGCTCGCCCTGCCCGGGTAGCACGCTCTCCACGGGCCGAGTCGCGGGAAGGAGGTTCACAGCCTCCGACGGGCCCGCGATGATGGCAGTCCGAGAGTGCGCCGAGGGCCCGGAAGCCGTGGGAATCCGGCCAGTTGACCACCGGCCGACGAGGGATGACGACGGGAGAGACGGGATGTCCGAGACGGAGTTCACCGCCGATGTGCTGGTGGTCGGGGCCGGCCCGACCGGCCTGCTGCTGGCCGGCGACCTGGCGGCGGCCGGACTGCGGGTGACCGTGGTCGACAAGCGCGCCGAGGAGTCCAACCTGACCAGGGCGTTCGCCGTGCACGCCCGCACCCTGGAGCTGCTGGACGCCCGGGGCCTGGCCGACGAGCTGATCGCCACCGGCCGGACGATGACCTCCCTGCAGGCCTTCGGCCGGCTCCGGGCGGACTTCTCCGCGCTGCCCACCCGGTTCCCGTTCGTGCTGGTCACCCCGCAGTCCAACACCGAACGGGTGCTGCGCGAACGGGCCGTCAAGGCAGGCGCGGACCTGCGCCGCGGCACCGAGCTGACCGGCCTGCGGCAGGACGCGGAGGGCGTCACGCTGACCGTCCGCACCGCCGAGGGCGAGCAGCGGCTGCGCTCGCGCTACGCGGTCGGCGCGGACGGCGTGCACTCCGCGGTGCGCGACCTGCTGGGCATCCCGTTCCCCGGCGAGTCGGTGGTCCGCTCGGTGATGCTGGCCGACGTCCGCCTGGAGCACCAGCCCGAGGAGCCGCTGACGGCCGGCGCGGGCGAGCGCGGCTTCGTCTTCCTGGCCTCCTACGGCGACGGCTGGCACCGCGCGATCGGCTGGGACCGCGACCACCAGGTGCCCGACTCCGAGCCGGTGGTGCTCGCCGAACTCGCCGACCTGCTCCGCGAGGTGACCGGACGCGACCTCGGGCTGGCCGAGGCCCGCTGGACGTCGCGCTTCCACAGCGACGAACGCCAGGCCACCAGCTACCGCTCCGGCCGGGTGTTCCTGGCCGGCGACGCCGCGCACTGCCACTCCCCGGCCGGCGGCCAGGGCATGAACACCGGCCTGCAGGACGCCGCCAACCTCGGCTGGAAGCTGGTCGCCGCCGTCCGGGGCTGGGCTCCCGACGCGCTGCTGGACACCTACCAGACCGAGCGGCACCCCGTCGGCCGGGCGGTGCTGCGCAGCTCCGGCGCCCTGGTCCGGCTCGCCCTCGGCCGGCACGCCCCCGCCCGGGCGCTGCGCTCGGCGCTCGGCGCCGCCGGGCACCTGGGCCCGCTGGCCGAGCTGGGCGCCAAGCAGGTCTCCGGCATCGGCTACGGCTACCCCGCCGAGAAGGGCGCCCACCCGCTGGCCGGCCGCCGCGTCCCGGATTTGCGCCTGGCGGTGGACGTGCCCGGCGGCCCGTCCCGGCTGCACGAGGCGCTGCGGGCCGGGAAGGCCGTGCTGATCAGCAACGACGAGCTGTCGGTGGCCGACTCCTGGGCCGAGCGGGTGGTCACCGCCGCCCCCGCCGACCCGCACGGCAAGCTGCGCGACACCGTGCTGCTGGTCCGCCCGGACGGCTACGCGGCCTGGGCCTGCGTCGACCCGACCAGGGGCGAACTGCGGGCCGCGCTCAGCCACTGGCTGGGCCGCCCCGATATTCAGTGAATTACGGAGTCGGCATTCTGTTCATTCACAGAAGGTGCGCCCCCGTTCCACAGTTGACTGTTCTTTAGTAAGCAATTGCCCAGGCATGGGCCTATTCCTGTGAGCCCTCTGAAAGATTTCTGGCGAGCGTTTTCGAAAACCGGAACGCCCCCAGACTTCCGGAGGAGCCCGTGCGACCCCGCTCGCTCGCCCTTGCCGCAGCCCTGGCTGTTCTTCCCCTGACCGCCGTCTCGTTGGGCGTCGGCACCGCCCAGGCGGCGCCGACCCCCAACGCCAGTGCCCGGGTGGCGCTGCCGCAGACCGTCACCCCGGCGGTGGCGCGCTCCCACAAGCAGGGAGACGTCCCGGCCGACCGGCAGATATCCGTGGCCGTCAGCCTGAGACTGCGCGACACCGCCGAACTGGACCGCTTCCTCGCCGCGGTCGGCACGCCCGGCACCGCGGAATTCGGGCACTATCTGACGCCCGCGCAGTTCACCGAGCGCTTCGGTCCGACCCGGGCCGACGTGGACCAGGTGCGCGCGTTCCTCACCGCGCAGGGCCTGAAGGTCGACTCGGTGAGCGACAACCGCCAGGTGGTGAACGCCACCGGTTCGGCCGCGCAGGTCGCCGCCGCGTTCGGCACCCACGAGTCGACGTACCGCGACCCGCAGCAGGGCGACCGGACCTTCTTCGCCAACGACGCCGCCGCCTCGGTGCCGGCCGCGCTGGCGGGCGTGGTCGAGGGCGTCAGCGGCCTCAACGACCACACCGTGCGCACCACCCGGATCGCCGAGCCCGACGCGGCCGTCCCGCACGCCACCCCCAGCGGCTTCGGCCCGGCCGCCTACGACGGCGCCTACCGGCTCGACCAGCTGGGCGCGGACGGCACCGGCAGCACCGTGGCGCTCTGGGAGTTCGACGGCTACAAGGCCTCCAACCTGACCACCTACGACAGCCAGTTCGGCCTGTCCGGCCCGGCGGTCAGCACCGTGTCGGTGGACGGCGCGAACTACGACTCGAAGCCGGGCGGCGGCCAGGGCGAGGTCGAGCTGGACTCGGAGATCGTGCGCGGCGTCGCCCCCAAGGCCACCCAGCTGATCTACGAGGCGCCCAACAGCGACCAGGGCGAGATCGACATGGCCGCCAAGATCGTCTCGGACAACCGGGCCCAGGTCATCTCCATCTCCTGGGGCTCCTGCGAGCCGGACACCACCGCCTCCTCGATGACGGCGGTGAACAACTCCTTCAAGCAGGCCGCCGCCCAGGGCATATCGATCTTCTCGGCGTCCGGCGACGACGGCTCCCGCGACTGCACCCGCTCCACCTCGGGCTCCGGCGTCAAGGCCGTGGACTTCCCCGCCTCCAGCCCGTACAACACCGGCGTCGGCGGCACCAACCTGAAGGTCTCCGGCACCACGTACAGTTCGGAGAGCGCCTGGAGCACCGCCGGCGGCGGCGTCTCCACCCAGTTCGCCAAGCCGAGCTGGCAGACCGGCACCAACGTCACCGGCACCATGCGCACCGTGCCCGACATCTCCTCCAACGCCGACCCGAACAGCGGCTTCGCGATCTACACCCAGGGCAGCAGCACCCCCGGCTGGCAGGTCTACGGCGGCACCTCCGCCGCCGCCCCGCTGTGGTCCGGCTACGCCGCGCTGTACAACCAGAAGGCCAGGGCCGCGTCCAAGCCCGTGCTCGGCGAGGTCAACCCGAAGCTGTACACGGTCGCCAACGGCAGCTCGTACGGCACCGCCCTGCACGACGTCACCACCGGCGCGAACCAGGACTTCTCCACCAAGGCCGGCTACGACCAGGTCACCGGCTGGGGCACCCCGATCGCCGACGGCCTGACCAACGCCCTGCTCGGCACCGGCGGCACCACCCCGCCGCCGCCCACCGGCGGCTGCACCGCCGCGCAGCTGCTTGGCAACCCCGGCTTCGAGACCGGCACCGCGAGCCCCTGGACCACCAGCACCGGCGTGGTCGACAACTCCGCCTCCGAGGCCGCCCACAGCGGCTCCTGGAAGGCCTGGCTGGACGGCTACGGCTCGGCCCACACCGACTCCCTCGCCCAGACGGTGGCGATCCCGGCCGGCTGCAAGGCGTCGCTGAGCTTCTGGCTGCACGTCGACACCGCCGAGACCGGCACCACCGCCTACGACAAGCTCACCGTGTCGGTCAACGGCGCCTCGGTCGCCACGTACTCCAACCTCGACAAGAACACCGGATACGTGCAGAAGACCCTCGACCTGTCCGGCTACGCCGGACAGACCGTCACCGTGAAATTCAACGGCGTCGAGGACTCCTCGCTGCAGACCGGTTTCGTGATCGACGACACCGCGCTGACCGTCTCCTGACTTCCGATCAACGCGGGTTCCGGGGGGGCCTTCACGGGTTCTCCCGGCACCTGTGTGTCAGGAGTGTTTCCTGTTCGCTTGGCCTGCGAAATACTTGTCGTGACCACTGTCATATGTCCTGATTGATGACGTAGCCTCTCAACCCTGCATAGGGTTCCCCCACACTCGGCGGCGCACCTCCGACACACCGCGGAGCCGGGGCGAACCCACCGAAACCGCCGGGTGGGGAAGGTGTCGCATGGGCTCACAGCAACCACAGCACGCCGGCCGGCTCCGCCTGGTCGGCCAGCGCGAGGCCGGCGGTGACCGGCCACCGGCCGGACCGGCCGCGCCGGCCGGACCGACGGCCGCGGGCCGCTCCTCCGCCGCACCCACCGTGCCCGCCGCACCCGTGGCGCCCGGCGCCCCCGCCGTGCCCGCCGCCGGCTCGCCGGGCGGCTTCGCCGAGGTGCTCAACGCCGCCATCGAGCACAGCGGGCTCAGCCTCGACCGGATCCGCGCCGCGCTCGCCAAACAGGGCGTCAGGGTCAGCGTCACCACGCTCAGCTACTGGCGGCGCGGCCGCAGCCAGCCCGAACGGGCCACCTCGCTGCGCGCCGTCCACCTGCTCGAAGAGCTCCTCGGCCTGCGCCACACCGCCCTCACCTCGCTGCTCGGCCCGCCGCGCCCGCGCGGCCGCTGGGTCGCCCAGGTCCCGGCCCCCGACGGCCTGCGGGTCGAACAGGTCTGGCCCGGCCAGACCGAGCTCGGCGAGGTGTTCGCGGAACTCGACGCCCCGCCCGCCGGGCAGTTGGAGCGGCAGTCCATCCACGACGCCTACTACGTCGACGCCTCCCGCCGCGGCCACCTGCTGCGGATGCGCCAGGTGGTCCGCGCCACCGTGGACGGCGTCACCCGGCACGTCGTGGTGCACAAGTCCGACGAGGGCATGGACACCTGCCCCGAGATCACCAACGTCCGGCACGCCCGCCTCGGCCGGGTCCGCCGCCGCCCGCAGATCGGCCTGCTGGTCGCCGAACTCCTCCTCGACCGTCCGCTCGCGCTCGGCGACTCCACCGTCCTCGAGTACGAGGTGCAGGTCCCCGAGTCCGCTCCGACCACCGACTACGGCCGGTTCTTCGCGGGCCCCGTCCGGGAATACGTCCTCCAGGTCCACTTCGACCCCGCCGCCGTCCCCGTCCAGTGCGAGCGCTACGACCGCACCCCCGGCGCCGAGACCGACCGCCACCGCGAACCCCTCTGGATCGGGGCCTCCGCCAGCGCCCACGTCCTCACCGCCGACCAGCAGCCCGGCCAGGTGGGCATCCGCTGGCAGTGGGAGTAACCCCGCCGCTTCTCCCGACCCCTGACAGCCCGCCACCTCCGCACAGCCTGACTGCCCGTCATCCGACGCCACGCCGCAGACCCGTCGCACCGTTCACCCGTTCTGCCCAGTCCGACCGCCCATCAGGTGGTCCGTACTGCTACCTCCGTGAAATGTGAGACCCACTCACCGAGGAAAGGCAGGTCCCTCCCGTGCTGATGGAGTTCAGCGATGTCGAACCGGACGAGTCCTGTGTCTGCGGCGGCTGCACCGCCCGCCGCCGGGCACGGCACCTCGCGGTCCGGTCCGGTCGCGGCGTCACCGTCCAGGCCCGCGGCGCGCGGCGGGCGGCGGTGCTGCTCGCCGCCGTCGGCAGCGTGCTGGGCGGCGGGGCGGTGTCCTCGATAGCCGCCGCCGCGCCCCGCACCGACAGCGGCCCGCAGACGGCGGACTCGCCGCAGGGCGAGGTCGCCGGCCTGTTCGGCCGGCCGCCGGCGTCCCACCGGTCGGCGGCGGCGCAGCCGGCCACCACCCGGTCGGAGATCATGCGGCGGGCGCAGGGCTGGGTGGACCAGAAGGTCCCGTACAGCATGTCGAAGTACTGGTCGGACGGTTACCGGCAGGACTGTTCCGGCTTCGTGTCGATGGCCTGGGGCCTGGGCAGCAGTCAGACCACCTGGACGCTGCCGGACTTCGCCGACCGGATCTCGAAGGACGACCTCCAGCTGGGCGACGTACTGATCTACAACAACGCGAACGACCCGCAGGGCGGCTCGCACGCGGTGCTGTTCGGCGGCTGGGTGGACGGCTCGCGCACCAAGTACACGGCGCTGGAGCAGACCCGCCCGGGCACCACCGAGCGCAGCACCCCGTACGCGTACTGGCACAACGCGAACAGCTACCAGCCTTACCGCTACAAGGGGTTGAGCGCGCCGGCGCCCGGCGGCGACGCCTTCCCCGGGGCGGACAGGTTCGGGCCGGGCAAGGTCAACGACGACGTGACCCGGCTGGGGCGGATGCTGGTGGAGCGCGGCGGCGGCCGGTTCTACAAGGAGGGGCCGAGCCCGGACTGGGGCGACGCGGACCGCCGGGCCACCGAGGCGTTCCAGCTGGCCCAGGGCTGGCGGGGCGCGGAGGCGGACGGCTACCCGGGCAAGGACACCTGGGACTTCCTGGTCCACCACAAGGGCAAGGACATCCCGGCCGCCGGCGGCACCCCGGCACCGCCGCCCCCGGTGCAGGGCCCGCCGCCGTTCCCGGGCGCGGACAAGTTCAGGCCCGGCCAGGTGAACGACTGGGTGACGCAGCTGGGGCGGCAGTTGGTGCAAAAGGGCTTCGGCGGCTCCTACCGGGAGGGCCCCGGCCCCGCCTGGGGCGAGGCCGACCGCCGGGCCACCGAGGCGTTCCAGCGCGCCCAGGGCTGGAGCGGCGCGGAGGCGGACGGCTACCCGGGCCCGCACACCTGGAAGCTGCTGTTCTCCTGAGCGGGGATCAGACCCGCGGGAGCGCGCCGACGGCGGCGTGCTCCCGCACCCACGCGTGCATGGCGATCGCGGCGGCCGCCCCGGCGTTGATGGAGCGGGTGGAGCCGAACTGCGCGATCGAGCAGACCGCCGCCGAGTGCTCCCAGGCCTCGTCGGTCAGCCCGGGGCCCTCCTGCCCGAACAGCAGCACGCAGCGCTCGGGCAGCGGGTAGGTCTCCAGCGGCACCGCGCCGGGCAGGTTGTCGATGCCGATGATCGGCAGTCCGCGTTCGGCGGCGTAGGCGGCCAGCGAGGCCACCGAGCCGTGGTGGCGGACGTGCTGGTAGCGGTCGGTGACCATGGCCCCGCGCCGGTTCCAGCGCCGCCGCCCGACGATGTGCACCTCCTCGGCGAGGAAGGCGTTGGCGGTGCGCACCACGGAGCCGATGTTGAAGTCGTGCTGCCAGTTCTCCACCGCGACGTGGAAGCCGTGCCGCCGGGTGTCCAGGTCGGCGACGATCGCCTCGTGCCGCCAGTAGCGGTACTGGTCGGTGACGTTGCGCCGGTCGCCGGCGGCGAGCAGCTCGGGGTCGAGCCGGGGGTCGTCGGGCCACGGCTCGGGGTGCGGTCCGACGCCGATCTCACGGTCGTCGGGGAGCCCCGCGAAGTCGTCGTACTGCTCGCCCTGCTGGGGCACCGAGGTGTCGCTCACGCCTTCGAGGGTACGGGCTCCTCCCGGGCCTGCTGCGGGCGCGTCCGCACGGACTTCTCCAGCTCGGTGAGCGCCTGCATGACCAGCCGGGCCCCGGCCCGGGTGACGTCGATCTCCTCGTCCCGGGGCAGCGACGCCAGCAGGTAGTCCCAGCTGCGGTGGGCTTCGCGCAGCGCGGAGAAGTCGACGTCCTGGCCAAGCAGGATCGCGGCGGCGGCGATCGCGGTGGCGTCCCGCAGCTCCTCGCCGAACGCGCCGGCGCCGGGCAGCGGCGGGGCGTCCTCGGCGGGCAGGTGGGCCTCCAGCAGGACGACGGAGCGGTCCAGCATGCCGACGGCGGAGCGGGCCCGGTCGAACTGCTTGCGGGTGAGTTCCGGCGCCTTGGCGAAGTGGTGCACGGGTTCCAGCTCGGCCCGGTCCAGCGCGGCGAGCATCTCGCTGCGGGACTCCCGCACGTCCAGCAGCGCGGCCCGGACGTCCTGTTCGGCCTGCCCGCCGGCCGGCTCGCCGTACGCGGTGAACACGGCGGCGGCGTAGCGCCCGGCGGCGGCCAGCCACTCGGCCAGCCGCTCCGGCAGCCGGGCGGTCTGCCAGGTCGGGAACAGCGCGTACGCGCCGAGCGCGACCGCGCCGCCGAGCAGCGTCATCGCCACCCGGTCGACGGCCAGCCGCAGCGGCTCGCCGGGCTGGAGGCCGAGCAGGAACACCACGTAGGAGGAGATCGCGGCCGTCAGCAGCGCGTACCCGGTGCTCAGCATCATGTACGACAGGCCCATCGCGGCCACCGCGAGCCCGGCCAGCACCCAGTCGTTGGGCTCGAACACCTGCACCACGGCGGTGGACACCAGCACGCCGCCGACGGTGCCGGCGACCCGGGCGACGCCGCGGCTGAAGGTCTGCGCGAAGTCGGGGCGCATCACCATGGCGGAGGCCATCGGCGCCCAGTAGCCGTGCTCGATGCCCAGCAGCCGGGCCGCCAGGTAGGCGGAGGTCACCACGGCCGACATCCGGACCGCGTGGTGGAAGATCGCCGAGTGCTGGTGCAGCTGCCGCCCGACGGTGGCCAGCGCCGCCGGGGCCACCTTGGCCAGCGAGGGCCGGCGCAGGCCGGTGTCGGTGCGGGACGGGACGGTGGCCCGGTCCTGCCGGTCGAGCCGGTCAGCGGCCCGGCCGAGCAGCTGCGACAGCCGGCGCGCGGAGCGGCGGGCGCCGCCGCGCAGCAGGTCCTCGCCGCTGCCGGTGCCGGGGCGGGCCAGCGCCAGGCCGGGGGTGTCGCGGGGCAGCCGCACCGCCTCGCCGGTGCGGATCGCCCGGGCCAGCGCGTCCAGCACGTCGGCGGCGGCGGCCAGCACCTCGCGGGCCCGGTCGCGTTCCGGGCCCTCCTCGGCGGCGCCCACCCGCGGGTCGGCGAGCGCGGCCAGCGCGGGCCGGATGCGTTCGGCGGTCGTCCGCAGCCCGCGCAGCTCCGGGGGGCGGCGGCGGGCCTGCCGGGGGGTCAGCCGGGCGGCCTGCCGGGCGACGATGAACGGCTCCGGGTCGACGTGCGCCACCGGGTCGTGGCGCAGGCTGCGGGCGTAGTCGCCGAGCCCGGCGTAGATGTCGGCGAGCGCGTCGCGCTGCGCCCGCCAGCTGTCGATCGGCCACAGCGTGACCACCAGCGCCTGCACGCCGCCGCCGACCGAGCAGAGCACGGCGTGGCCGAGCGCGGCGGACACCGACACCGGCAGCTGCACCACCACCAGCATCACGGACAGCGTGTTGGCGGAGACCACCCCGGCGGTCGGGCTGACCGCCCAGGCCATCCCGGCCCCGAACGCCCACAGCGCGAGCAGCACCGGGAACGCGCCGGGGATGCCCACCGCGAGGTAGCCGAGGAAGGTGGACGCGCCCAGCCCGGCGCCCGCCACCAGGGCCAGCGAGGCGCGCGGCCGGAACGAGCGCTGGAAGGTCGCCACTCCGGCGATGAACGCGCCCATCGCGGCCGAGGCGGCGTGCGCGGGCCCGTAGATCGCCATCGTCGGGAAGATCACCAGCGCGGCGGCGACCGCGGCCCGCAGCGAACGGCGCGGGTTGGTGAGCGAGAAGTCCACGGTCAGCCCGGCCTTCGCGGTGTCGCGCAAGGCCGTGAACCAGGACATAGCGGGAGCTTATCGACTTTTCCGCCCCCGGCCCGGCAGCGCGCGCTGCACCGCCGGCGGCGCCCCGGCGGGCCGAAACGGGCGGGGCAGGGACGCCGCTACAGGACGAAGGCGTCCCGGCCGTCGCTGCTGACCATCGGACGCCCGGCGGCCTCCCAGGCGTACATGCCGCCGTCCACGTTCACCGCGTCCCGGCCGGAGCCGACCAGGTACTGCACCACCTGCGCGGAGCGGCCGCCGACCCGGCACAGCACGTACAGCCGGCCCTCGGGCAGCTCGTCGAGGCGGGCCACCACCTGGCCGATCGGGATGTGCAGCGCACCGTCCACGTGGCCGGCGTCCCACTCGTCCTGCTCGCGGACGTCGAGCAGGGCGGCGTCGGCGGGCACCGAGGCGGCGTCGGTGGTGGGCAGCTGAGCGAACATCGGGGCGGTCTCCTGGGGTCGGGGCGATTCGTTCGGGCCATTGTCGGGCAGCAGCGCGGCCAGCCTGGCCTGCCGGTCGGCGGCGGTGGCCAGCAGCTGTTCGGCGAGGTCCTCCAGCAGGCGCTCCGGCTCGTCGGGGCGCAGCAGCAGCAGTTCGCCCATCGGGGTGCGCTCCAGCCGGACCCGCTCGGTGGCGAGCGCGGTGATCCGGCCGGTCAGCCACTCCAGGCGCTGGCGCAGCCAGGCCAGCCGGTCGGGGGAGTCGACGGCGGGCGCGGACTCCGGGTCGGTGGACCACTCCTCGGCGAGCCGTTCCAGCCCTTCGGTGTCGGCCAGCGCGTACGCCTCGTTGACGCGGGCGATGAACGCGGAGCGGCGCCGCTGCTCGGCCGGGTCGGTGGACAGGTCGGGGTGGGCGCGGCGGGCCAGTTCGCGGTAGACCCGCTGGGCGTCCTTGTCGGGCCGCACCCGGCGGGCCTCCGGCTCGCCCTCGCGGGGGCCGCGCTGCTCGACGGGCTCGACCCGCTCGCGGGCCTCGCGGGCCCGCCGCAGGTCCTCCGGGTCGCCGCTGAGCGCCGCCGTCGCCTCGGCGATCAGCGCGTCCAGCTCGTCCAGCTCGGCGTACAGCGGGCCGAGCAGCTGGTGGTGGGCCAGGGCGAAGTTGTCGATCTCCACCCGCAGGGTGGCCACGTCCACGTCCAGGGTCAGCCAGGCCAGCTCGGCCGCCGCGACCCGCTCCTCCAGCTCCTGCCGCTCCGGATCCGCCCACACCTCGACGCTCGGTACGCTCACCCGGGCAACCCTACCGGGGCCGCCACACCCCCCGATGGGGTGACGGCGGAGCACGGTGGGGGCGCGCCGTCAACGACACGCAACTGATACGGACGAATCTGCCCGATTAACTACCTCCGATTGGCATCTCCGTGCTTCATTGGAGGACGCACGCAAGGACGCGCGCACCGGCCAGGAGGAGCAGCAAGAACACAAAGGGGCAGACCGATATCCATGGTGGACCAGCCCAGCTCCGTACCCGACCGGTCGGGCCTCCCGGGCGGCCGCCCCCAGGGGGTGGTGGCGCTGCTTCGCGTGGCCGTCGTCCTGATCGATCCGGACGGCCGGATCGCGGTGTGGGACCGCACCGCGGAGGAGCTCTTCGGCCACCGCGCCGGCGTCGCCCTCGGCCGCACCGCGCACGGCCTGCTGCCCGCCGTCTGCCCCCGCCACGAGCCGGACGCGCCCGCGCACCGCTGCGACGCCTTCGACACCCTCGACGACCTCGCCACCGGCGGCCCGTGGGCCGGCGCGATGACCGTCCACGACCGCGAGGAGCGTCCGCGCGACGTCCTGTGGTGGGCCTACCCGCTGGTCGAACCGGCCGGCCGCTCGCTGCTGGTGCTGGCCGCCGACGCCCGCCCGCTGCTCGCCGCCGGCCCCCGGATCGCCCTCGGCGAGCGCCTCGTCCCCTACCACGCCGCGCCCGCCGCGGCCCGCCCGCAGCAGGTCGCGGCCGCCCTCGCGCCGCCCACCGGGCAGGCCCCCGAGGCGCTGGCCGCGCTGCTGCCCGCGAGCTCCCCGGAGCGCCGCGCCCGGCTGCTGGCCGCGCTGGCCGCCGCCGGCCCGCCCGCGCTGCGGGTGGACGGGGCGACGCCGCTGCCGGTGGTGCCCCAGCAGTCCTCGCCCGCCGGCCCGTCCGGCGCCGCCCGGGTCGCCGCCGGCCTCGGCCGCCGCTACCCCACCCCGCAGCAGCGGACCGCCCAGCAGCGCGACCGCGCCGCCCGACGCCCGGCGGAGCCGCAGCGCGGCACGGGTGCCCGCACCCCGCTCGGGGTACGGATACAGGCGGCCGGGCCCGCCGAAGGCGCGCGGGTACCCGGCAGCACCGTGCCCAGCCCACGCGACGCCGCCGCCCACGGCCCGACCACGGGAGATCCCGCCATCGACCCCGCCGCCGCACCGGCCGACCCCGCCCCGGCCCCCGTCCTGCCCGGCCCCGCCCGGGCCGCCCGGGCCGGCGTCGAGGTGGTCCGGGGCCTGCCCGACGACGGCGACCTGGCACTGCTGGCCTCCGTCGGCAGCCAGGTCGGCACCACCCTCGACCTGGACACCACCGCCCGCGAACTGTGCGAGGTGCTCGTCCCCCGGGTCGCCGACTTCGCCGCCGTCGACCTGCTCGACGGCCTGCTCTCGGACGGCGAACTGCCCGCCGACCCGCCCGACGACCGCACCGTGCTGCGCCGCGTCGCCCGCACCTTCAACTCCGGCTCGCCGCGCTGGAACCACGTCCTGGACGAGGGCTCGCTGCTGACCATGCCGCGCGCCACCCCGCCGGGCCTGGCGCTGCAGGAGAACCAGCCGGTGCTGGTGCCGCTGATCTCCGCCGACGTCGCGGTCGACTACGCGGCCTCGCTGGGCGGCCCCGAGCTGGAGCCGACCGTGGTCGGCCGCTCCATGCTGGTGCTGCCGCTGTCCGCCCGGGGCGCGGTGCTCGGCATCCTCAAGCTGCTGCGGCTGTCCGACCGGGCGCCGTTCACCCGCGCCGACGCCGACACCCTCAAGGAGATCGCCGCCCGCGCCGCGCTGTCGCTGGACAACGCCCGCCTGCACCGCGCCGAGTCCAAGGTCGCCACCACCCTGCAGCGCTCGATGATCCCCAGCCGCCCGCCGAAGATCCCCGGCGTGCAGATCGCCCACCGCTACATGCCGGGCGACCGCAAGGCCGAGGTCGGCGGCGACTGGTTCGACGCCATCCAGCTCCCCGGCAGCCGGGTCGCCCTGGTGGTCGGCGACGTGATGGGCCACGGCCTGCACTCGGCCGCCGCGATGGGCCGCTTCCGCACCGCCATGCAGACCCTGGCCGCCCTCGACCTGCCGCCCGGCCAGCTCCTGCGCCACCTCGACAACCTGGCCCACAAGCTCGGCGACGACCATCTCGCGACCTGCCTGTACGCCGTCTACGACCCGATCAACCGCACCTGCGAACTCGCCTCGGCCGGCCACGTCCCGCCGGTCCTGGTCCACCCCGACGGCCGCGGCGAACTGCTCGACCTGCCCTCCGGCGCCCCGATCGGCGTCGGCGGGGTGCCCTTCGTCGCCACCAGGATCGACGTCTCGGACGGCTCGATGCTGGTGCTGTGCACCGACGGCCTGGTCGAGGTCCGCGGCGGTGACATAGGAGAGGGCCTGGCCGCGCTCTGCGGCAACCTGATCGACCCCGAGCAGACCCCGGACGAGGCCTGCGACCGGGTGCTGAACACCCTGCACTCCGACGACCGGCAGGACGACATCGCGCTGCTGGTGGCCCGCTTCGACGGCGTCCCGCCGACCGAGGTCGCCACCTGGCAGCTGGGCGTCACCGAGGCCGAGGTCGGCCGGGCCCGCCGACTGGTCCGCGACCAGCTCGCCGCCTGGCAGCTGACGGCGCTGTCCGAGACCGTCGAGCTGCTGGTGTCCGAACTGGTCACCAACGCCGTCCGGGTGGCCCGCTCCGAGGTGCAGCTCCAGCTGATCCGGGTCGACAAGCTGCTGGTCGAGGTCAGCGACGACAACCACAACCTGCCGTCGCTGGAACCCGCCGACTCGCTGTCCGAGCACGGCCGCGGCCTGAACCTGGTCAGCAAGCTGTCCGAGAAGTGGGGCACCGCCCGCAAGGCGGTCGGCAAGGTCGTCTACTTCGAGATGCCGCTGCCGCGGACCTGACCACCGGGGTCAGGGCGTGACGGCCCTGGCCCCGCCCTGCGCCACCGAGGCGGCCGCGCCGACCCCGGACAGCACCCGCGGCCAGTAGTCGCCGAACACCTCGACCCACACCGCGATCAGCACCGCCGTGGAGATCGCCACCAGGTGCTCCAGCCCGGCCAGGTTCGGCAGCACCGCCGCCTCCGCCACCATCGCCGCCACCACGGCGCCGCCCGTCCACCAGGCCCGGCAGCGGAACGCCACCACCACGGCCAGCGCCACCACCGCCGCCGAGGGACCGGTGTCCCGCACGTGCGCCACCCAGCGCGGGAACCCCAGCAGGTGGTGCGGCCCGAGCGCCACCGCGATCCGGGCGAACAGCGTCCCCGCCAGCGTGCAGACGTACGCCACCACCAGGGTCAGCCGCCGCCCCAGCACGATCTCCGCCACCCCGAACACCAGGAACACCTGCGCCAGCGCCCCCCACACCGGCAGGTCCAGGGCCGGCACGTACAGCGACAGCGGGGTGCGCAGCAGCGACACGTCCAGCGGCAGCGCCGCCTTCACCACCCCGATGTCCGCGACCAGCCGGTCCCCGCCCGGCAGGTGCTGGACGATCGAGAACATCAGCACCAGCGCGGTCGCGACGGTCGCCAGCGGCACCGCGGCGAATTTCCGCCGCACCAGCCGTTCCTTCACGGCGCCGAACAGCGCCCCCCACTCGGCGACCGCGGCCCGGCGGAATACCGCCCCGAACCCCGACCGCACGCCCCCCGCGTGGGTGTTCTGCTTCACGCCCGGTTCTCCTGTCCCTACGCACGGTATTTCCGCCGTCCGTACTGTTTCGCGTCCCGTGTTCGACACTACGCACCGGACCGGACAAGAGCATCAACTTCGACGCCAGTCCACGTCATACCGGAGATTGATTCCCCCGGCCCGCTCCGCCCCCCGGCGGAGGGACCACCGTCCCGGCCCCACCGGGCCGGGAAGCCCGTGAATCAGCCGTGCCGCGCGTGCCGCCGGCGGAACAGCGCCGGCATGCTCGGCACCGTGATGAAACCCTCCGCGCGGGCGGAGGCGATTCCGATCCGGGGAATCTCGCTGCTCTTCTCGAAGAGCAGATAACGCGGCTCCCAGATCGGCCGGTATTTCGCGTTCGCCCGGTACAGCGACTCGATCTGCCACCAGCGGGAGAAGAATCCCAGCACCGAGCGCCACAACCGCAGCACCGGGCCGGCGCCCAGCTTCGAGCCGCGCTCGAAAACCGACCGGAACATCGCGAAGTTCAACGACACCCGTTCCAGTTCGACCTCCTTCGCACGCTGCAGGAGTTCGATCACCATGAACTCCATCAGACCGTTCTCGCTGTCCCGGTCGCGCCGCATCAGATCCAGCGACAGACCGTGCGCGCCCCACGGCACGAAGCTCAGCAGCGCCCGCAGCTCGCCGTCCCCGTCGAAGCACTCCAGCATCACGCAGCGCCCGTCGCCCGGGTCGCCGAGCCGGCCCAGCGCCATCGAGAAGCCGCGCTCGGTCGCACCGTCCCGCCAGTGGTCGGCCTTGGCCACCAGCTCGGCCATCTCCGTCTCCGGGATGTCCTCGTGTCGGCGGATCCGCACCGTGTACCCGGCCCGCTTGACCCGGTTGTAAGCCTGCCGGACCACCCGCATCGCCCGGCCGTCCAGCGAGAACTCGTCCAGCTCGACGATCGCCTCGTCGCCCAGCTCCAGCGCGTCCAGGCCGTGCCGGGCGTAGATCACGCCGGCCTCCTCGGAGGCGCCCATCACGGCCGGCACCCAGGCGTGCTCGCGGGCCTCCGCCAGCCAGGCGTCGATCGCCCCCGGCCAGGCCTCCGGGTCGCCGATCGGGTCGCCGGACGCCAGCGTCACCCCGCCGACCACCCGGTACGCGACCGCGGCCTTCCCGCTCGGCGAGAACACCACCGCCTTGTCGCGCCGCAGCGCGAAGTAGCCCAGCGAGTCCCGCTCGCCCTGCTTGTCCAGCAGCTCGCGCAGCTTCCGCTCGTCCTCGTCGGTCTGCAGCTCCTCGCCGCGCGGCGAGCGGAACGCCACGTACACCACGGCCAGGAACAGCACCGCGCTCATCGCGTTGATCGCCGCGTTCACCCAGGTCGGCACGGAGATCACGTCGGCGACCTTCGCCGACGGGGTCAGCGTGATCATCCGGTGCACCGAGTAGCTGAACCGGGTGCCGAAGTCCGCGCCGCCGATGCTGTTGGTCAGCTGCACCAGCACCGAGCCGATCAGCCCGCCCAGCAGCACGCCGCCGATCCCCGCGGCCACCGCCGTCTTCGGGTTGGAGCGGTCGCCCTTGGAGGTGAACTCCCGGCGCGAGGCCAGCAGCGCCACCACGAACAGTCCGGTCAGCACCACCGAGAACCAGTTCCACGGGTGGTCCGCGAAATGCTGTCCCCACGCCATCAGCACCAGGAACCCGACGAACGTCAACCCCGCCGAGACGGTGTTGAAGATCCACGCCGCCCGCTTGCGGCGCCGCATCGCCACCGCCAGGAACAGCGACAGCGCGACCGACGTCAGCCCGACGGTGACCAGGTAGGGGGTGAAGAACTGGCCCTCGTTGTGGCGCTGCACCTGATTGCGGAACGGCACCGACAGCACCGCCACCAGATTCAGCAGCGCCACCAGCCGCAGGTACCAGACGGTCGATGCGGCGGCCCGTCGACGCCAACGCGCCGGCGAACCCGGACCTTCGCCCTTGGTGGGCGACACGGCCGAGGCAGCCGTCTTCACTGTGGACACAGCAACCATTCCAGACGATCGAAACTCGGGGCGCATCCGCGCGCGGCCCGCACACTCCACCCCCGATTTCCATGGTTGCCCAGCGAAGATGAGAATTGCGTGAATCCGGTAGCGGATTCCCACCCCCGCCGATCGGCGGGGGTCGACCGGGACCGCTCCCGGCCCGAACCCGAACCACCCGTGAGGGAGAGACATGCCGCCGATCCGGGTCCTGATCGTGGACGACGAGGTGCTGGTCCGCTCCGGGCTCGGCCTGATCGTCGGCTCCGCGCCCGACCTCGAAGTGGTCGGCGGCTGCTCCGGCGGCCAGGCCGAGCAGCAGACCCTGGCGCTCGCCCCGCAGGTCGTGCTGCTCGACGTCCGGATGCCCGACCTGGACGGCATCAGCGTGCTGCGCCGCCTGCGCGCCCTGCCCGACCCGCCGGTGGTCGCCATGCTCACCACCTTCGACACCGAGGAGTACATCGGCACCGCGCTGCGCGCCGGGGCGGCCGGCTTCCTGCTCAAGGACACCGCCCCCGAACAGCTGGTGCACGCCGTCCGGGTGCTCGCCTCCGGCGGCAGCGTGCTCTCCCCCACCGTCGCCCGCACCGTGATCACCGGCTACGTCGACGGCGGCGGCCCCGACCTCACCGCCGCCTCCCTCACCCACCGCCTCACCGGCCGCGAGCTCGACGTGCTGGCGCTGCTCGGCGAAGGTCTCTCCAACGCCGAGATAGCCGACCGCCTGTTCCTCGGCACCGGCACCGTCAAGGACCACATCAGCGCCATCCTGGGCAAGCTCGGCGCCGCCAACCGGGTCCAGGCCGCCGTCATCGCGCACCGCGCCGGCCTGGTCCGCGAGCGCCGGGACGGGGAGTGAACCCCGCCGGAACGGCCGCCGAACCCGCCCCGCGCCACCGGGCCTGGCTGCGCTCCCCCCGCACCACCCTGCTGATCCCGGTGGTGGTCGCCGCACTGGACTCCGCCCTGGTCGCCAAGGGCTCCGAGCCCTGGCAGCTCGCGCTGTCCGCGCTGTCCGTGGTCGCCCTGCTCGGCCGCCGCCGGTACCCGCTGACGGTGGCCCTGCTCACCCTGCCCGGCGCCTTCTTCAACGAGATCTGGCTGGCCCCGCTCACCGCCGTGTACGCGGTCTCCGCCGCCTACCCGAGGCCGCGGATCCCGGTCGCCTGCGCCGTCTCCTTCGCCCTGGTCGAGTTCTTCCACTGGCCGTTCGCCCCCGACCTGTTCGCCCTCAGCCGTGACAACGCGCTGTACGGCATCCAGTCCGCGATGCTCGGCGCCGGCCCCGCCGCCCTCGGCATGCTCACCCGCACCCGCCGCGAACTCGGCGAACGCGTCACCGAACTCACCGAGGGCCGCCAGCGCGAGAGCCGACTGCTGGCCGAGAAGGTCCTGACCGCCGAACGCGCCCGGCTGGCCCGCGAGATGCACGACGTGGTCTCCCACCAGGTCAGCCTGATCTCCATCCAGGCCGGGGCGATCCAGGTCGCCAGCACCGACCCGGCCTCCCGCGACGGCGCCCGCACCATCCGCGAACTCTCCGTCCGCACCCTGGACGAACTGCGCCAGATGGTCGGCGTGCTGCGCGCCGCCGGCGTCGGCGCCGGCACCCCGCTCGCCCCGCAGCCCACCCTCGCCGACCTGCCCCGGCTGATCGACGACAGCGGCCTGCAGGTCACCCGCCGGCTCGACACCGGCCGCCGCGACTGGCCCGAAGCGGTCGAACGCGCCGCCTACCGGACCGTCCAGGAGGGCCTCACCAACATCCGCAAGCACGCCCCCGGCGCCCAGGTCACCGTCCGGGTCGCCGGACGCGGCGGGAAGCTGCACGTCGAGGTCCGCAACGGCCCGCCGGCCGACCGCGCCCCCGCCGCCGCGCTGCCCGGCGGCGGCCACGGCCTGATCGGCCTGCGCGAACGCGCCGCCCTGCTCGGCGGCACCCTCACCGCCGAACCCACCTGGGACGGCGGCTTCGCGCTGCACGCGGTGCTGCCCGCCTGAGCGGCCGCGCACTTTTCCGGGAACGACAAAAAAGCCCCGCAGATCCTGAGATCTGCGGGGCTTCGCTGTGCGCGAGGGGGGAGTTGAACCCCCACGCCCTTTCGGGCACTGGAACCTGAATCCAGCGCGTCTGCCTATTCCGCCACCCGCGCATGGGTGTTTGTCTTCCGGAGCTTGTCGCTCTTTCGACTCTTCGAGAAGCTTAGCGCATCTCTCCGGGCCTTCCGTTCGGCTCCCTTGCGGGCGCCCCTTCCGACATGGAAAACATTAGCACGCTCCGAGCCCCACCTGCGAATCCATTCCCCGGGGCCCTCCGCACAGCACCGACCCGCCCGCAACCGGAGGCGGGTGCGAACGGGTGAGCGGACCGCCCAGTGGGTACCCTCCGGGCGCGACCTGGCCGGGGAACCGTACGGAAGGGCCGGGCGTGGATACGATCAGTACGGAAGTACCGCTTTCCAGCCGACACCGGCCCGACCGACGCCCTGAGAGGGGGTGCACCGTGGGAGTCCTGAAGAAGTTCGAGCAGCGACTCGAAGGTCTCGTGAACGGCACCTTCGCCAAGGTGTTCAAGTCCGAGGTCCAGCCGGTGGAGATCGCCGGCGCCCTGCAGCGCGAGTGCGACAACAACGCCAGCATCTGGAACCGGGACCGCACGGTCGTCCCGAACGACTTCATCGTCGAACTCAGCCCGCACGACCACGAGCGGCTCAGCCCGTACGCCGGGCAGCTCGGCAACGAGCTCGCCGGGATGGTCCGCGAGTACGCCGAGGCGCAGCGGTACACCTTCATGGGTCCGCTCCAGGTCGCCCTGGAGAAGGCCGACGACCTGGACACCGGCCTGTACCGGGTGCGCAGCCGCACGCTGACGGCCGAGGAGCCGCAGCGGCCGCCCGCGCCGCCCGCCGGGCCCCCCGGGTACGGCCGCCCGCCGACCCCGCCCGCGCCCGGCGCGCCCTGGCAGCAGGGCGCCGGCGCCCCGTACGGCGCTCCGCCGCCGCCCTCCGCCCCGCCCGCGATGCCGCCCGCCCCGCCGGCCCCCGGCAACAACGTCCGCCCGTTCCCCGGCGCGGGCCACGGCGGCGCCGGCACCCGGCGCTGGGTCGAGGTGAACGGCGCCCGGCACCAGATCAGCCAGAACGCGGTCGTGCTGGGCCGCTCCACCGAGGCGGACATCCGGATCGACGACCCCGGGGTGTCCCGCAAGCACGCGGAGATCCGCCCCGGAACGCCCGCGATGGTGATGGACCTCGGCTCCACCAACGGCATCGTGGTGGACGGGCAGCACACCCAGCGCGCTACGCTCCGCGACGGCTCCCGGATCGTCCTGGGGTCGACCACCATCGTCTACCGACAGGTCGAAGGGTAGAAGCGGGCCGGTATGTCTGATCTGACCCTGACGGTCATGCGGCTGGGCTTCCTCGCCGTGCTCTGGCTGTTCGTCATCGTCGCCGTGCAGGTGATCCGCAGCGACCTGTTCACCGGCAAGGGCGCGGCGCGCTCCGGGCACCGGGCGGCGCCCACCGCCCCCGCCCCGGCCGGTGCGGGCCGCCCGCCGCAGGGGCAGCCGGCGGCCGCCCAGCAGCAGCAGGCCCGGCAGCGCCGCGGCCAGCCCACCCACCTGGTGGTGACCCAGGGCTCGCTGGCGGGGACGACCGTCGCGCTGCACGGCCAGACCGTGACGCTGGGCCGGGCCCACGACTCCACGATCGTCCTGGACGACGACTACGCATCCTCCCGTCACGCCAGGATCTACCCGGATCAGGCTGGGCAGTGGACCGTGGAGGATCTAGGCTCCACAAACGGCACCTATCTGGACCGACAGCGGCTGACCACGCCGACGCCGCTCCAGATCGGCGTGCCGATCCGAATCGGCAGGACCGTCATCGAACTGCGGAAGTAGTCAGCGCATGAGGACCAGCTCCACCCGAAGGAGGGCCCGGACAGCATGAGTCTCGTGCTGCGCTTCGCCGCCGGCTCGCACAAGGGCCTGATCCGCGAGGGGAACGAGGACTCCGGCTACGCCGGTCCCCGGTTGCTCGCGGTGGCCGACGGCATGGGCGGGGCGGCGGCCGGTGAGGTCGCCTCCTCCGAGGTGCTGGGGTCGATCGTCCGCCTCGACGAGGAACAACCCGGCGCCGACCTGCTGACCCTGCTGGGCGACGCGGTACAGACCGCCAACGACCGGCTGCGGCAGATGGTCGACCAGGACCCGCAGCTGGAAGGCATGGGCTGCACCCTCACCGCGCTGCTGTGGGACGGCCACCGGATGGGCCAGGTGCACATCGGCGACTCCCGCGCCTACCTGCTGCGGGACGGCCGCCTCGACCAGATCACCCAGGACCACACCTGGGTGCAGCGGCTGGTCGACGAGGGCCGGATCACCGCCGAGGAGGCCGAGACCCACCCGCAGCGCTCGCTGCTGATGCGCGCCCTGGACGGCCGCGGCCAGGTCGAGCCCGACCTGTCGATCCGCGAGGTCCGGGCCGGCGACCGCTACCTGATCTGCTCCGACGGCCTGTCCGGCCCGGTCAGCCACCAGACCCTGGAGGAGACGCTCGGCAGCTACTACGCGCCGCAGCAGACCGTCCAGGAGCTGATCCAGCTGGCGCTGCGCGGCGGCGGCCCGGACAACATCACCTGCATCGTCGCCGACGTGATCGACGTCGGCGCCACGGACACCCTCAGCGGCCAGGTCAAGCAGGCCCCGGAGGTGGTCGGCGCGGTCGCCGACACCCAGCCGCACCCGATGCACGACCCGCACCTGCTGGACACCCCGGCCGGCCGCGCGGCCGGCCTCGGCCGCACCCCGCAGCCGCCGCAGGGCGCCTTCGGGCCCGCCGAGGGCTACCAGGGCGGCTACGACCAGCAGTCCGGATACGGCGCCCCGGCCGGCGACTTCGGCCCCGCCGAGGGCTACCAGGACGGCTACGAGCAGCACGGCGGCTACGCCGACCCGGCCGGCTTCCCGCCCGCCGAGGGCGGCGAGTACGCCGCCGACCCGTACGACGGCGAGGCCCTGCCGAGCCGGCGCAAGAAGAAGAGCGGCCTGAAGTTCACCCTGATCGGGGTGCTGGTGCTCGCCGTGCTCGGCGGCGGCGGCTTCTTCGCCTGGCAGTGGAACCAGAACCAGTACTACGTCGGCACGGACAACGGCCACCTGGCCGTCTTCCGCGGCTCCGACCAGAACCTGGCCGGGCTCAAGCTCAGCAAGGTCTACGAGCAGTTCACCGACGTGGAGCTGAAGTACCTGCCGGCCTTCCAGCGCGACCAGGTCGCCAAGAACATCCAGGCGAGCAGCCTGGACGACGCCCGCAAGCAGGTCGAGACGCTGCGCGCGCAGGCCGAGGTCTGCAAGAAGGTCGCCGATTCCAAGGCCGCCCCGGCCACCGGGGACGCCACGCCGTCCGCCCCGCCGCTGACCGAGCAGGAGCAGCAGCTCGCCGTGTCCTGCTCCGGGCAGTAGGCCGCGGGCGATCCCGGGGGTTTTCACAGGCATGAGCACATTCGACGTGAGCAGCGGCCGTACGCCCGCCACCGGGCGGCGCCGCGCCGTCGGCCGGTCCTCGGCGGACGCCCCCTCGAACCGGCGCAACACCGAACTGCTGATGGTGGCGTTCGCCGTCGCGATCCCGATGCTGGCGTACGCCAACGTCGGGCTGGCGATGGACGGCAGCCTGCCCGTCGGCATGCTGAAGTTCGGGCTCGGCATGGGCGTGCTGGCGCTGGTCGCCCACCTGGCGGTGCGCCGGTTCGCGCCGTACGCCGACCCGCTGCTGCTGCCGCTGGCGACGCTGCTGAACGGCCTCGGCGTGGTGATGATCTGGCGGCTCGACAAGGCCGGCAAGCTGCTGCGCAACAACTTCCCGGCGGCCGGCAACCAGCTGATGTGGTCCGCGCTCGGCGTGGCGATGTTCATCGGCGTGGTGATCCTGCTGAAGGACCACCGGATCCTGCAGCGCTACACCTACATCTCGATGGTGGTGGCGCTGGTGCTGCTGGCCGCGCCGGCCTTCTTCCCGTCCCGGCAGGAGGACTTCGGCGCGAAGATCTGGATCCGCTTCGGCTCGTTCTCGATCCAGCCCGGCGAGTTCGCCAAGATCATCCTGACGGTGTTCTTCGCCGGCTTCCTGATGGTCAAGAAGGACGCCCTGGCGCTGGCCAGCCGCAAGTTCATGGGCCTGTACCTGCCGCGCGGGCGCGACCTCGGCCCGATCGTGGTGGTCTGGCTGCTGTCGATCCTGATCCTGGTGTTCGAGACCGACCTGGGCAGCTCGTTCCTGTTCTTCGGCCTGTTCGTGGTGATGCTGTACGTCGCCACCGAGCGGACCAGCTGGATCGTCTTCGGTCTGACCATGTCGCTCGGCGGCGCGGCCGTGGTGGCCTCCACCGAGTCGCACGTGAAGACCCGCATCAACGCCTGGCTCGACCCGATGGCGGCGTTCGCGCCGAAGCCGCCGGAGCAGTCCTCGGAGCAGATCGGCCAGACCCTGATGTCGCTCGGCTCGGGCGGCACCCTCGGCACCGGGCTCGGGCAGGGCCGGAGCTGGCTGATCCAGTTCGCGGCGAAGAGCGACTTCATCCTCGGCTCGTTCGGCGAGGAGCTGGGCCTGGCCGGCCTGATGGCGCTGTTCATGGTCTACGGGCTGGTGGTGCAGCGCGGCCTGCGCACCGCGCTGGCGGCCCGCGACCCGTTCGGCAAGCTGCTGGCGGTCGGTCTGAGCTCGGCGTTCGCGCTGCAGGTGTTCGTGGTGGCGGGCGGTGTCACCGGTCTGATCCCGCTGACCGGTATGACCATGCCGTTCCTCGCCCAGGGCGGCTCGTCGGTGGTGGCGAACTGGGCCCTGATCGCGATCCTGCTGAAGATCAGCGACACCGCCCGCCGGCCGGCCGTCGAACCGGCCGCCGCCATCCCGGAACCCGCCGGGCCGGAGCGGTTCGGGGCCGCCGGGCCGGGCGCACCGGACGAGAGCAGGGGAGCGACCTCGTGAACAAGCCGATCCGCCGGGTGTCGATCTTCTGCCTGGTCCTGATCCTGGCCCTGATGCTCCGGGTGAACTGGGTGCAGGGCGTGCAGGCGTCGGCGTGGGCCAACAACCCGCACAACGACCGGACCAAGTACGACAAGTACGCCTATCCGCGCGGCAACATCATCGTCGGCGGCCAGGCCGTCACCAAGTCCGACTACGTCAACGGCCTGCGCTACAAGTACAAGCGCTCCTGGGTGGACGGGCCGATGTACGCGCCGGTCACCGGCTACTCCTCGCAGACCTACGACGCCAGCCAGCTGGAGAAGCTGGAGGACGGCATCCTCTCCGGCACCGACTCCCGGCTGTTCTTCCGCAACACCCTGGACATGCTGACCGGCAAGCCCAAGCAGGGCGGCGACGTGGTCACCACCATCGACCCCAAGGTGCAGAAGGCCGGCTTCGAGGGGCTGGGCAACAAGAAGGGCGCCGCCGTCGCCCTCGACCCGAAGACCGGGGCGATCCTCGGGCTGGTCTCCACCCCGTCCTACGACCCGGGCACCTTCGCGGGCGGCACCCAGCAGGACGCCGACGCCTGGAAGGCGCTCAACGACGACCCGAACAAGCCGCTGCTGAACCGGGCGCTGCGCGAGACCTACCCGCCCGGCTCGACGTTCAAGCTGGTCACCGCGGCGACCGCGTTCGAGACCGGCAAGTACCAGCAGCCGTCGGACATCACCGACACCCCCGACCAGTACATCCTGCCCGGCACCAGCACCCCGCTGATCAACGCCAGCCCGACCGAGGACTGCGGGAACGCCAGCGTGCAGCACGCGATGGACCTGTCCTGCAACACCGTGTTCGGCAAGATGGGCGCCGAGCTGGGCGGCGACAAGATCCGGGCGCAGGCCGAGAAGTTCGGCTTCAACAAGGAAGTGACCGTCCCGGTCCGGGCCGACGCCAGCCACTACCCGTCCGGCTCCAAGCCCGACGGCACCGCGATGGACGCGATCGGCCAGCACGACACCCGGGCCACCCCGCTGCAGATGGCCATGGTGGCGGCGGCGATCGCCAACAACGGCTCGCTGATGGAGCCCTACCTGGTCGCCCAGGAGGGCTCGGCCGGGAACGTGATCTCCACCCACACCGAGCGCCAGCTGTCGCAGGCGGTCTCGCCGGCCACCGCGCAGAAGCTCCAGCAGCTGATGGAGTCGGTGGTGCAGAGCGGCACCGGCAAGAACGCGAAGATCCCGGGCGTGACGGTCGGCGGCAAGACCGGCACCGCCCAGCACGGCCAGGACAACTCGGGCCTGCCGTTCGCCTGGTTCGTCTCCTACGCCAAGGGCCAGGACGGCAAGCAGGTCGCCGTCGCGGTGGTGGTCGAGGACGGCTCCAGCGAGGCGCAGCAGATCTCCGGCGGCTCGCTGGCCGCGCCGATCGCCAAGCAGATGATGCAGGCGGCGCTCGGCAAGTAGGTCGGTCGTATCCGTCACATTCCGGCCATCGATCCTCGATCGGTGGCCGGAATTGTCACAATGGGACGGTCCTGGTCGATACCGGTCTGGTCTCAGCTGGCCGCCTGCACCGGGCCGGTGAGGTTCGCCCGGTAGCGTATCCGCCAGCAGCGGGTGTACCCGCAGCCAGCCCGCGGTCACCACCGCGGGCGCCGGCACCGTGAAACCACCGCGGCGGCGGCCGCGTCAAGACAGAGCGTGCGGGGACACTACGTCATATCCTCACCGGCCGGTGGGGGAGAGGGTCGGAGATATGGAAGAGCCTCGTCGCCTAGGCGGCAGGTACGAGCTCGGCGGCGTCCTCGGACGCGGTGGCATGGCCGAGGTGTACCTCGCCCACGACACCCGGCTCGGCCGCCAGGTCGCAGTGAAGACCCTCCGCACCGACATGGCCCGCGACCCCTCGTTCCAGGCCCGGTTCCGCCGCGAGGCGCAGTCCGCGGCCTCCCTCAACCACCCCGCCATCGTGGCCGTCTACGACACCGGCGAGGACTACATCGACGGGATCTCCATCCCGTACATCGTGATGGAGTACGTCGAGGGCTCCACCCTGCGCGAACTGCTGCACACCGGGCGGCGGCTGCTGCCCGAGCGCGCGCTGGAGATGACCATCGGCATCCTGCAGGCGCTGGAGTACTCGCACCGCGCCGGCATCGTGCACCGCGACATCAAGCCCGCCAACGTCATGCTGACCCGGCAGGGCAACGTCAAGGTGATGGACTTCGGCATCGCCCGCGCGATGGGCGACGCCGGCATGACGATGACGCAGACCTCCGCGGTCATCGGCACCGCCCAGTACCTCTCCCCCGAGCAGGCCAAGGGCGAGACCGTCGACGCCCGCTCCGACCTGTACTCCACCGGCTGCCTGCTGTACGAGCTGCTCACCGTCCGCCCGCCGTTCGTCGGCGACTCCCCCGTCGCGGTGGCCTACCAGCACGTCCGCGAGGAGCCCGCGCCGCCGTCCGCGTACGACCCCGAGGTGCGCCCGGAGATCGACGCGATCGTGCTGAAGGCGCTCGCCAAGGAGCGCGACTACCGCTACCAGTCCGCCGACGAGATGCGCGACGACATCGAGCGCTTCCTCGACGGCCTCCCGGTCGCCGCCGCCCAGCAGGCCGCCTACGGCGCCGGCGCGGCCGGCTACGGGTACGACCAGGGCAACGGCCAGTACGACCCGTACGGCCAGACCAACATGCTGCCGCAGCAGGGCGGCCCCACCACCATGCTGCCGCCGGTCGGCCACCAGCAGCCCGCCCAGTACGGCGGCTACCAGGAGAACGGCTACGGCAACGGGGGCGGCGGCTACGACGACGACGGCTACGAGGGCCGGGGGCGGCGCCGCGAGGAGCAGTCGAAGAAGAGCAACACCTCCTGGATCGTCCTCGCCGTCGCGGCGGTGCTGGTCCTGGTCGGCGCGTTCTTCGTGGTGCAGGCGTTCGTGAAGACCGGCGGCGCCAACGCCAAGACCACCGTCCCGAACCTGGTCGGCAAGTCGCTCTCCGACGCGGAGAACGCGGCGAAGTCGCAGAACGCCTCGCTCGGCGTGGTCGCGGGCGACCCGGTCGCCTGCCCCGACACCAAGATCCAGAAGGACCAGGTCTGCACCCAGGAGCAGGCCGCGGGCACCGAGATCGCCACCACCGGCAAGATCACCGTGCACCTGTCCTCCGGCCCGGCCCAGGTCGACGTCCCCGACGTCACCGGCCAGACCAAGGACGCCGCCAGCGCCGCCCTGACCGGCAAGGGCTTCGTCGTCACCGTCAACTACAGCAACGACGACAAGGTCGACCAGGACAAGGTCATCTCGCAGTCGGTGACCGGCAAGGCCGCGACCGGAGCCGCCATCACCCTGGTGGTCTCCTCCGGCCAGCAGAAGGTCACCGTGCCGAACCTGGTCGGGCAGTCCCAGGACAACGCGACCCAGGCGCTCACCGAGCTCAACCTGACGGTGGCCGTGGTCACCAAGACCGTGGGAGCCAACGAGCAGGCCAAGGTCGGCCAGGTCATCGCCCAGGACAAGACCGGCCAGGTCGCGAAGGGCACCAAGGTGACCCTCACGATCGGCAAGCTGGCCGACAAGCTGACCGTTCCGCCGCTGCAGAACCTCAAGCTGTCCGAGGCGCTCAACGCGCTCAAGCAGGCTGGGATCACGAACTACCGGCTGATCGGCCCGCAGGACCCGCAGGCGATCGTCGCCCTGTTCACCCCGGACGCCGGCACCCAGATCACCCCGAACGACACCGTGGTCCTGACCCTCAGGCCGGCGGACAAGACGCCCGGCACCCCCTGACCGGTCCCGCACACCGAAGGGGCCCGCACCGTCCTCGGACGGCGCGGGCCCCTTCGCGTCGGCGTCAGCGGATCTCGGGCGGGGGCGTACGGCGGTCGTCCATCGGGTCGACCCGGACCAGGCTCGCCCAGACCGCCATCCGGTAGCGGGAGGTGTACACCGGCGTGCACGTGGTCAGCGTCAGGTACCGGCCCGGGCCGGTGAACGGCGAGCCCTCGGGGACGGGAGCGACCACGCCCACGTTGTACTTGGAGGTCTGCGGCAGCGTCCCGGCGACCCGGTACACGAACCAGGCCTCCCGGGTCTCCACCACCACCGCGTCGCCCTCGTCCAGCCGGTCCAGGTCGTGGAACTTCGCGCCGTGCCCGTCCCGGTGCGCCGCCAGCGTGAAGTTGCCCTCGGTGTCCCAGGGCATCGCCGAGCGGTACGGCTCCTCGTAGACCCCGGCCACGCCCTCGTTGAGCACCTCGGTGCTGGTGCCCATCCGGATCAGCGTGGTCCGGTCCTCCTTCTCGAAGGCCGGCACGTGCAGGAAGCCGACGCCGTCGCCCGCCTCGTACTCCGGGACGGGCGACTGCTCACCGGGCGCGGTCACCGCCGGGGCGCTCCAGGTCTGCCGCAGCCGGTCGCCCTGCCGGTCCGCCTCCCGGGCGGCCACCACGTCCGTCCACCAGAGCGAGTACCCGACGAACAGGGCCAGCACCAGCCCGAGGGTGATCAGCACCTCCCCCGCCAGACCCAGGACGGCTGCCAGCCTTCCGCGCCGCTTCCGGCCCCGCATGCCTGTCCCCATGGTCGCCGCGCCTCACTGCTCAGTGTTGCCCGGTCAGCGCCTCCGGCTGGCCCTGGCTCCTCGGCCGTTCCTCGACCATCTTGCCAAACACGATCAGCCTTCCCCGGGCACTGAACTCCGGCGTGCATGTCGTCATGGTCAGGTAGCGGCCCGGTGCGCTGAACGGCGAGCCCTTCGGCACCGGCTGGATCACCGAGACGTTGCTCGGCGGGGTCTCCGGGATGCCGCCCGCCACCTCGTACGTGTAGTAGGCCGTCGCCGTCTCCACCACGACCTTGTCGCCCGGCGCCAGCTTGCCGATCTGCCGGAACGGCTGGCCGTGCGTGGTGCGGTGCGCGGCGACCGAGAAGTTGCCGGTCTGGTCGGACGGCATCGCGGTGTCGCTGTAGTGGCCGACCAGGCCCTTGTCGAGCACCTGCTGCTTGTTGGTGCCCTCGGCGATCGGGTAGTCCAGGCCCAGCTTCGGGATGTGGATGATCGCGAAGCCCTTGCCCGGCTCGAACTTGGTCGGCGCCGGCGGCGGGGGCGCGCCGTCGGTCGACGGCGCCGGCGGCTGCGCCCACTGCTGCTCCAGCTTCTTGCCGGCCTCGTCGGCGGCGTTGTCGGCCACCACGTTGGTCCACCACAGCTGGTAGGAGACGAACAGCAGCAGCGTCACGCCGAGGGTGATGAACAGCTCCCCCAGCACGCGGGCCAGCACCACCCGCTTGCGTTCCTTGGGGCGCGGCGGACGCGGCCCGGCGGCCCGCCCGGAGGCCCGCCGCCGTCCGGTGCCCGCCCGCAGGCCCACCGGGCCCTGGGCGCGCCGCCGTCCGGCGCGGTCCTCCGGCCCGGGTATCGGGGCCCCGTCGGGCCGGCTCGGCAGCCGCAGCTGCAGGGTCTGCTCCGGGGCCGGCTCGTACACGCTCCAGCCGTCCGGCTCGTCCATCTCCTCGGGAAGGCCCCGCTCCGGGCGCACGGCGGTCATCCGGTCAGCTCCGGCCGATCACCGGGGCGAGGCCGGCCGAACGGCCGACCGCCTCCGGGTAGCCGCACTCGGCCAGCCAGTTGGCGAGCATCCGGTGCCCGCCCTCGGTGAGCACCGACTCCGGGTGGAACTGGACGCCCTCGACGAGCAGTTCGCGGTGCCGCAGACCCATGATCACTCCGCTCTCGGTCCGCGAGGTGACCACCAGCTCGGGCGGCACGGTGTCCGGTTCGACCGCCAGCGAGTGGTACCGGGTGGCGGTCAGCGGCGAGGGCAGGCCCTCGAACACCCCGCCGTCCTCGTGCACCACCGAGGAGGTCTTGCCGTGCAGCAGCTCCGGCGCCCGGCCGACCACCGCGCCGTACGCCACCGCGATCGACTGCAGCCCCAGGCAGACCCCGAACAGCGGCAGCCCGGCCTTCGCGCAGTGGTGCACCATCTCCACGCACACCCCCGCCTCCTCCGGCGTCCCCGGACCGGGCGAGAGCAGCACCCCGTCGTAGCCCTCCGCGCCCTCCCTGGGCCGGGCCTGAGCCACCGTCAGGCGGTCGTTGCGGACCACCTCGCAGACCGCGCCCAGCTGGTACAGGTACTGGACGATGTTGAAGACGAAGCTGTCGTAGTTGTCGACCACGAGGATCCGGGGCGGGTGGCCGGCGGAGGTCATCGCTAACTCCTGGGGTGTGCGTGCGTCGAAGGGCGGACGGAGCGGGGAGCCGAATCAGCCGCCGGCGCCCTGGTCCACCGTCACGTTCCCGAAGGGGAGCAGCGGCTCGGCCCACGGGAACACGTACTGGAACAGGACGTAGACCGCCCCGAGGACGAGCAGCAGCGCGATCAGCGCACGAACCGGCGCGGGGCCCGGAAGATGCCGCCAGATCCAGCCGTACATGGTGCTCCTCGATGCTCGGGTGGGCACAAGCGTAAACGCCCGTCCGGCTGCCCCAGGGGGGTATTGACGCAGTTGGCCCGGCGCGGCGGCCTACTGGGCCGAGGCGGCCCGCAGATCGATCGATCCGGCGTACCCTGGCAGGCTCAGCTCGTTGCCCTCCTGGACCTTCCAGCCCAGCCCGTACGCGGCCACGTAGCCCAGGTAGTTGCGGATCGTCGGGTCGGCGTCCACCGCGGCGCGCAGCGCGTCGGTGCGGCCGACGGCCCGGATCACGTACGGCGGGGAGTAGACCCGGCCCTGCAACAGCAGGGTGTTGCCGACGCAGCGCACCGCGCTGGTGGCGATCAGCCGCTGGTCCATCACCTGGATGCCCTCGGCGCCGCCCCGCCAGAGCGCGTTCACCACGGCCTGGATGTCCTGCTGGTGGATCACCAGGTCGTTCACCCCGGGCTCGGGGACGCCGGGGATCCGGGCGGTGGCGTTCGGCGGGGCGTCGTCCAGCGTGACGGTCAGCCCGGGCCCGTGCAGCGGAGCCAGCCCGGCGGCCTGCTGCAGCGCGGCCAGCCGGGCGGCGTCGTCCGGGCTCTGCCCCTGCTCGCGGGCCAGCCGGTCGGCCCGCTGCTGCTCGGCGGCGACCTGCTCCTGGAGCTGCTGGTTCTGGGTGGAGCGCTGCTGTATGACGTCGCCGAGCTTGAGCAGCGAGTTGTCGGTGCGCAGGTCGGTGCCGTGCGCGGTCCGGCCGCTGACGTAGAAGAGCAGTCCGGCGAGTGCGAAGACGGTGCAGGTCAGGGCACGTCCGACAATTCGGCCTCGGCGCGGGCGCGCGGCCGGGCTCTGCGAAGAAATCGTGGAATCAGGCACCGTACCCTTATCTCCCTCAGACCCGGCGAGCCACTACGCTAACGGACGCCGGTGGCATGTGCGGAGCTCCGACCGTACGGATCCGGTTCCCGACGTGCCGCCCCGCCCCCACTGACCACCTGCGCGGTCACAGCGCATCGACAGGAGAGCCCCTCGTGCCGAAGTCTCGACTCCGCAAGAAGGCCGATTACACGCCGCCGCCGACTTCCGCGACCGCCGTGAAGATCAGTTCCGGCCGGAGCTGGGTGGCACCGCTGATGCTGGTGCTGTTCCTGATCGGCCTGGCCTGGATCGTCAGCTACTACGTGACCAGCGGCACCTGGCCGGTCCGCAGCTGGGGCAACTGGAACATCCTGGCCGGCTTCGGCTTCATCGCGGCGGGCTTCGGCGTCTCCACGCAGTGGAAGTGAGGCCCGGGCCGCCCGCCGGGCGGTCCGCCCGCTGATCTGCACTCCGCACCGCTCCGGCCTCCGGGCCGGAGCGGTGTTCGGCGTGCCCGGCGCCCTGCCGGTCACGGAGCGTCCGAACGTTTATCCACAGGGTTGTCCACACTGGGGAAAACTTCCCCAATCCTGTGGATAACCCGAAACGCAGCAGGATAACGCGCGTAGACCGGGGAAATCCAATCGTCCGCCGGGCCCTGCCTGTGGACAGCGCGCAGGGGCCGGCTCAGCCGGGCAGCCGGGCCATCCCCACCAGCAGCAGGGCCAGGCTCGCCACCAGCACCCCGGCCGTCGTCAACCCCTGCACCAGGTTCCGGTGCGCCCGTGGGGCGTACATCATGCCCGCGGCGATGACGACGCCGGCCACCAGGCCGCCGATGTGCGCCCGCCAGTCGATGCCCTTCAGCGAGAAGCTGATCACCAGGTTCACCACCAGCAGCGCGATCACCGGCTGCATCGGCACCCGGTTCACCCGGAACAGCACCGCGGTGGCGCCCAGCAGCCCGAAGATCGCCCCGGACGCGCCGACCGAGAACAGCTGGCTGGTCCCCGGCGTCAGCAGGAACGCCAGCACGTTGCCCGCGATCCCCGCCACCAGGTACAGCCCGAGGAACCGCAGCCGGCCGAGCACCCGCTCCAGCTGGGGGCCGAGCACCCAGAGCGAGAACATGTTGGTCGCGATGTGCAGCAGCCCGCCGTGCACGAACATCGCGGTCACCAGCCGGTACCACTCCTGCGGCCCGGCGGCCATCCCGAACCGCAGCCCCGGCAGCGGCGCCCAGCTGACCAGGCCCAGCGTGACCTGCCACCGCCCGGCGACGTACTCGGTCAGCACGAACACCAGCAGGTTCAGGCCGATCAGCACCTTGGTGACCAGCGCGCCGTCGCCGAGCGCCAGCACCCCGCCGAACGACGTCCGCGGCCGGGGCCGCTGCTCGGCGGCGCCGTGCACGCAGTCCGGGCACTGGAAGCCGACCGAGGCGGGCACCATGCACTCCGGGCAGACCGGCCGCCCACACCTGGCGCAGGAGACACCGGTCTCCCGCTCGGGGTGCCGTGGGCACCGGGGCAGCCCCGGGCCGTCCACGGGCGTCGGCCGCACGGGCTCCTCCGGAAGCATCGGTGCTGTCCCTCCTCGACGAAACGGTCCCGGCGCCGCCGCCGCGCGAAACGGGGCACCGCCGGGACCGTCCAGGCTACTGCGCGCCGGGGCGCGCGGGGCCGCCCCGCAGGGCGGCGGGGTTGCGAATCAGCCGCGCGAGACGACGACCGACTCGATCACCACGTCCTCGACCGGGCGGTCGTAGGGCTTGGTGGTGGCGGTGGTCGCGATCGCGTCCACCACCTTCTGGCTGGCCGCGTCCACGACCTCGCCGAAGATGCTGTGCTTGCGGTTCAGCCAGCTGGTGGGCGCCACCGTGATGAAGAACTGCGAACCGTTGGTGCCCGGGCCGGCGTTGGCCATCGCCAGCAGGTACGGACGGTCGAAGGACAGGTCGGGGTGGAACTCGTCGGCGAACTTGTAGCCCGGGCCGCCGGTGCCGTTGCCCAGCGGGTCACCGCCCTGGATCATGAAGCCGTCGATCACCCGGTGGAAGACGGTGCCGTCGTAAAGCGGCGTCTTGACGGCCACCTCGCCGGTCTCCGGGTTCCTCCACTCGCGGGTGCCCTCGGCCAGCTCGACGAAGTTGGCCACGGTCTTCGGGGCGTGGTTCGGGAAGAGCTTGACCACGATGTCGCCGCGGTTGGTCTTCAGGGTGGCGGTGAGTTCCTCGGCCACGGGAGTACCTTCCTGTCGTCCTAGCTGACTATCCGGAAAATCATCCCATGATCACGGCAGACGGCTCAGTCGAAGGTGCTCGGCGGATAAGCAGGATGCATGATCTCCTATCAGATGGAAAGGTGCATACCGGACACCGCTGGACACCAGCCGAGAAGGAGAAGCCCGTGAGCCGTACGGACACCGCGCGCGAGACCGCCGCACGGGCGAAGGACGCCGTCGCGCCCTACGCCGCCTCCGCGAAGGAGGCCGCCCTGCACTACGCCGAGGAGGCCCGGCAGGCGCTCGGTCCCAGGCTGGAGGCGCTCGGCCCGAAGGCCGCGGCCGCCGGCGCACAGGCCCGCAACGGCGCCGGGCAGGCCGCGCAGGCCGCCCGGGTGCAGTACGTCAAGCACCTGGCCCCGCACCTGGAGCAGGCCTTCTTCAGCCTCCCGCCGGAGACCCAGAAGTCCGCGCTGAAGGCCCTCCACCGGGCCCAGGAGGCCGCGCTCGCCGCCAAACTGTCGGCCGGTCAGGCCGCCTGCCAGGCGCGGGCGAACGTCGCCCCCAAGGTCGCCGAGACCTTCCAGGCCGCCAAGGACAGCGTCGTCCCGCTCGCCCACGAGGCCCAGGCCCGCGGCGCCGCCGCGATCACCGCGCTGCAGGGCAACGTCAGCGCCGCCGAGATCGGCGACCTGGCCGCCAGGAACGCCAGGAAGAAGAAGTGCCACGGCGGCTGGGCCACCGGCCTCGCGGTGGCCGGCGCGATCGCCATCGGCGCCGGCGTGCTGACCTGGCAGTGGTACCGCAAGCAGAACAACCCGGAGTGGCTGGTCGAGCCCCCGGAGCCCGCCACCGGCCCGTCCGCCACGGCCACTGCCGCCACCACCGCCCGGCCGGGCAGCGCGGCCGGCGCACCGGTCGGCGGGGCCACCCTGAACGGCTCCGTCCCGCACGACGGCGGCCCCGAAGCCGCGGACGCTGCCGAAGCCGCCGAGACCGCCGGAGCGGCGCCCGCCCCGAAGCCCGGTCCGGCGACCGGCAACCCCGGCGAGGAGGAGCGGCCCAAGCCGCACGATCCCCGCAAGCCGCACTGAAGCCCTGCCCGGCGCCGAAACAGCTTCGCCCGGCCGCGAGTTCCGCGGCCGGGCGAAGTCGTTCTTCTCTGTGGAGCCTAGGGGAGTCGAACCCCTGACATCTGCCATGCAAAGACAGCGCTCTACCAACTGAGCTAAGGCCCCGAGCAACGGGCACTAGCCTACCCGCTCGCAGGCCACGCCCCATGCGGGTTTCGGACCGGCCCCGGCGTGTGCGCCGCAGGCCGGTCCGAGGAAGACTCGTGCGTCAGCTCAGCGGCCGGCCGGGACCGGGTCGGTCGCCTCGGTCCACAGGTCCTGCTCGGCGCGGTCCGCCTGGACCTGACGGTAGACAAAGAAGCCGCCGAGGGCGACCAGGGCGACCAGGAGAAGCTTCTTCACCGCGGGACCTCGTCCTTCTTGCTTGCTTGGATGTAAGGGTACGAACCAGCGGTCAGGCTGAAGACCGCCCTGGGGCCGATGATACACACCGGTAACCGGTTCAGAAGCGGCCCCCGCCACCGTCAACCGGCCGATCTGCAAGCGCCTTTGACGCTTGTCCACCAGTACGGTCATCGGACTGCGCGCCCGCTCCCACCTCTACTGTCGACGCCCCGGGCCGGCCACCGGTTCCGAACCGGCCGACACCTACCCACCCTGGCCGCGCCGCCGCCTGCGCAGATGCGCGACATCCCGCCGGATCGCCAGCACGTGCTCGCCCAGCGAATCCAGCCGGGCGCCGTGGGCGTCCAGGCGCGACTCCTGCCGGGAGATCCGCTCACTGATCGCGGTGATCACCAAGCCCTGCGCATCCAGCCGCCGGTCCACCGACCCCAGCGCGGCCGCCAACTCGGCAACCACCCCCGGCAGCTCCTCCGCGGTGAAGCCGTACTCCGGCGGCTCCTCCCCCGCCCGCGGACACCCCTCGAACGGTTCCAGCCCGTCGATCCGCCGCCGCCACACCGCCACGGCCGGATTCCGCCGCACCGCCTCCTCCTCGTCCCACCGCAACTCGCTCCACCGCTTCCACGGCGGGGCCGGAAGGAACCGGTGCCCGGCCACCGGCCGGACAGCACTCTCGATCAGGTCGAGCAGCCGACGACGGACCTCGCGGGCGACCTCGCTGTCCCGCAGCAGCATCGCCACGTTCAGCACGGCACGACGCGAGTACAGCGCGACCCCGTTCCCCCCGCCCTGCGGGCGGTGGCCGAGACCGGCTTCGGGGGCGCTGACCTGCCAGAAGTTCGGATTGCACTCCTGCTCTCCGGAGGTACCGGCGCGCTGCCCGGGCAGGTCACCCGCGCGAGCATCCGACTGACCGCCCTGCAGGCCGCTGACCTGCCAGAGGGGCTCTTTGCACCGCTGCTCCCCGGAGTTGTCCACAGGCATGAGAACGGTGAATCCGCTGCTCTCCAGCTCCTCGCGGTGGCGGCGGAGCACCGACCGGATCACGTTCTCGCTGACGCCGAAGTACTCGGCGACCATCCGCGTGGTGGCGTGCAGCCCGTCGGGCAGCAGGACGAGGGCCTTGACCTCGTCGAGGACTTCGGTGCGCTCGCACAGGCCGCTGCGGAGCGTCCTGGATTCGAGCAGGGCGGCTTCCATGGACATGGGGTTTGCCTCACAGGGTGAAAGAAGGCACGACGTGGGAACCGCCCGGGTGCCCGGGGCGGGCGGGGCCGGGCATCCGCCGGCCGGAGCAGAGGTCGCGCTATGTCCCACGTCACCCAATGACCGGGTCTGTCGCCCGGCTATCCCCGACTTCACATCAGCTTCGAGTCAGCTCACCCTGAAATTCTTCCTCTGCGCACCGGGCTCAACGAGCCACCTGGGGAGGGGGTTACGGGGAAAATGTCGAAGGCCCCGATCCCCAGGTGAGGGGGGCCGTCGCGCCCGGGGGCCCAACAGGACAGATCGGGAGAGCGTCGGGTAGGGGAAGAGTGTTGTTGATACGGGGTAGATATAGGTGGTCGCCGGTTCATTAAAAAG